>JAADHX010000389.1 GCA_013151655.1 Actinomycetota bacterium | reverse complement strand
TCCGCCCTCGGTGGCAACCGACGCGGTGAGCACGTTGAGGAAGAACAGGCAGCGAGCAACTTGCCATCCACCCAGGTTTCCCGCCGAAGCCGAACGCCAAGTGTGCGACGCCAACTTGCCAGGATGGCGACCGATGATGTCGGCAATCTCCCTGATGGTCTCGGCATCGATGCCTGCGATTTCTTCTGCCGCTTCTGGGGTGTACTCGGCGTATTCGTCCAGCAGGGCCTGTTCCATCGAGTCGAACTCGACGGGAAGGTCTGGCCTTGTTTGGCGGAGGTAGGTCTCCCAGTTGGTCCAGCGCTCGACGAAGTCCTTTTGCCAGGTTCCGTTCTCGATCAACAGCCTGGCGATGGCCAACAGCATGAATGGTTCGGTGCCTGGCCAGGTTGGCAGCCAGAAGTCGGCTTTGGAACCAGTGTTCGAAAGCCGGGGATCGACGGCGATAATGGTCGCCCCCTTCGACTGCGCTTCGATGATGCGCTGGGCGTGCGGGTTGAAGTAATGCCCGCTCTCGAGGTGGCTTGAGATTAAGAAGATGACCTCGGCGTTGGCGTAGTCGGCCGAAGGGCGATCGTGGCCCATCCAGCTTTGGTAGCCAATACGAGCATTCGACGAGCAGATGTTGGTGTGGCTGTTGTGGCCATCGACGCCCCAGGCCTGGAGCACACGTTCGGTGTAGCCATCCTCGCCAGGCCGACCTACGTGGTAGACGACCTCGTTGTGGCGATCCTCTTCGAAAGCGGTGCGTAGACGTTCGCCGATCTCGTCGAGGGCGTCGTCCCAGCTAATGCGCTCCCAGTGGCCTCCGCCACGAGGCCCAACCCGACGCAGTGGGTACAAGATGCGTTCGGGGTCGTTGACTTGGTTGAGGGTGGCGGGGCCCTTGGCGCAGTTGCGCCCGCGGCTGGCCGGATGTTCTGGGTTACCCTCGAACTTGGCGATCTCGCCGGTCTCTTTGTCGATGTAGGCGAGAAGACCGCAAGCCGCTTCGCAGTTGAAGCACGTAGTAGGAACAAGCGCGTAGTTGCGCTCGACCTTGCCTGGCCATGCCTTGGCGTCGAGTTCGGTCCAGTCGTGCCATTGCGAAGATGGTGGGTAGTTGGTGAGGTCGGTCATCGAACATCTCCAGTCGAAGCAGTCACGGATCTCATGACAGTGGCACCGATTGTCCGGCGCTTACATAGCTATGTTCGTAGAACCACATTCCGCCGATGGTCATCAGTGCTGAGACGATGGCTAACGTAGTGCCGCCGTCGCCCCCGATTGAGAGGGCGAGAAT
Organism: Actinomycetota bacterium; assembly: GCA_013151655.1. Lineage (GTDB taxonomy): Bacteria > Actinomycetota > Acidimicrobiia > Acidimicrobiales > Poriferisodalaceae > JAADHX01. The sequence continues at coordinate 3,623 of JAADHX010000389.1, read as the reverse complement.
CAAGCCGATGGCTGGCAGAATCATTCCGACGACGACACCGATTCGGAATGGAGTCTTGTACTCGCCGTGAGTCATTGAATGAAGGGCCATCTCGACGTGGCGCGAGTGGCGTCCGCTTAGTTCGATGGCCACGAGCGCCATCGAGGCCAACAGACCGCCGAGACCAACCCAGCGAATGGCGGTGATCTCTGGGATGTCCATAAACAGGTCGAGTATCAAGAAGGCTGAGGCGCCGGCGGCCGCGGCCTGGGCTAGCAGCATCGGCAACAGGATCGGGCTCTGCCACAAGTCGCGACCTTCGCACTGGGCGAACAGGAACGCCGTGTACCCGGCGGTTCCGGCTCCGAGCAAGGCGGCCGGAATCGCCAACACGGTGATGACCGAAGTTGCGTCGCCGATGCCCGCAATCCACCATGCCGCCATAACGAACGCGAACGCGGTAAGGACCCAAGCACCTCGGACTAGCCAACTGTCGGTGTTGCCCTTGGTCATGATGTAGTGGAACCGGGTTGGCTGCTTCAGGTCGACAACGAGCAACAAGCCAGTAATGGCGGTGAATACCCCGGCGACCATCGGCGGAACAATGCCGACCGCGGCTTGGTCTTGGGCATGCCCCAAGAGCACTAACAGTGCCGCGACCATCATGGTGCCGGCGGCCACAGCCTTGGTTACCAGGTAACCAGACACCTTCGATTTCCAGGCCATGGGATGGCTGGTCGTGTAGGCCGTTCTGGCCACGATGCCGTTGTCGTTGGGTCCCGTCGGCACGTTGGGGTGGTGTTTGGTGGTCTCGGCCCAGATCATGCCGTCGTCGGCGATGCGTGTACGAAGCGGGTCGAGCGAGGCTTGGTCGGCACCTCGATAGTACACCTTGGGGTTGGTGGCTTGCTCGGGGGCCCGCACCGCTACATCGTCACGGCCGATGATGCGAGTGGCCAGGTTGGTTGGATCGTCGAGGTCGGCGACTTTGATGGCCTGGGTTGGACAAACCACAACACAAGACGGTTCGAGACCAACCTCGATGCGGTGGTTGCAGAAGTTGCATTTGTTGGCGGTGTTGGTTTCGGGGTTGATGAAAATAGCGTCGTACGGGCAGGCGTTGAGGCAACTCTTGCAGCCAATACAGCGGTTATCGTCGAAATCGACGACACCGTTGTCGGCTCTGAATAGAGCTGTTGTGGGGCAGATCGTCATGCATGGTGCGTCTTCGCACTGGTTGCAACGCATGACCGAGAAGTGTCTGGCTGCGTCGGGGAAACTGCCGGTTTCGATGTATTTGACCCATGTTCGGTTGACGCCAAGAGGCACATCGTGCTCGCTTTTGCACGCAATTGTGCAGGCGTGGCAACCAATACATGAATCGCTGTCTAGCAGGAACCCGAGTCGAGTCACCCATTCCCCTTTCGCGACGGTAGCACTGTAGGTCCCCGTCCTTCGATGTACGTAGCGCCGATTGTACGGTCAAATCGAAGCACGATCAATTTGATGATCAAGCGACCGACATCAAGCTGGTGAAAACGTCAGATCCGATCCGTTTCGAACCGACCAATCGCTCACGAACCGATACCGATCGCCCCGAATCACTGTAGTGCGCCACTCGATGGCCCGATCGCCTCTGCGACCAAGTCGTTCGAGGCGAAAAGCAGCATCAGTGCGGCCAAGACCCAATAAGTCGCGATCCGATGCAGCTGGAATGATCGGGCTGACCCGTTCCCAGCCCTGATCGGGCCGGATGCCCGAAACTTTCTCGAGCTCGTCGTACAAAGCGGTGTGAGTAAAATCGGCCTCCATCAATGGAGACGCCAACGACATTGGAATCCAGGCTCGATCGACAGCCAAAGGTTCGCCACCGGCCTCGCGGAGCCGTTCAAGGTAGAAGAACGGTTCGTCCTCGGGAAGCTCGAGATGTGCTGCGGCAATCGAATCGGATCGTTGATCCATCGCCAACACAACGCTGGTCTGCTGAGCACCGGTTGATTCGATCGAGCTGAAAAGGCTATAGAGGCTGCCAAGAGACTGTTCGTATCGAGATCGGTTTACGACCGTGCCGCGCCCGCGTTCGCGGCGAAGCACCCCAGTGCGATTGAGATTACGAATCGCCTCGCGAACCGTGTGGCGACTCACCTCGTACGCCTCGACCATTTCGGCATCGGTAGGGAACTTCTCGTCGAACTCACCATCGTCGAGCCGACGACGTAGATCGGCTTCAAGCTGAGCCCAAAGTGGCATTGGGCTACCTCGATCGAGGCCACGATGCGACATATGCGCTCCCTTCGCAAAGAAGATCATACAGAATTGATCAGAACGTCCGGTACTCCGCGCAATTACCATAGCTCCGAGGCGACGTCGCCGGGATCGCGTCCGTCCGAACACCTGTTTCCAACACCTTCGAGGACCCTCGGACCGGATCCATCCCGCCCAAACTCCTCGATCGGACAATCATCTGGAACCGGCACGAGCTCAAACGTCACGTTCTCGACTGCACCACGCACGGAAGCAACGGCCACCGTTGGCTTCAGACACGCCGCTGGCAAACCGGCGCCACCTTCAAATCGTAAGATCGACCTGATACGACCGGAAACTCAACGAGCACCGAAACCCAGCGCTACTAGCCCACGACACAATATTGGGCCGACGAGTGTGCTTAGCGAATGTTAAAGGTGGTGGAGCCCCAGAAGCCTTGCCACGTCGTGGTGTTGTAACGATAAGTACTTACGCTGAAGTACTGGGCTGAGCGCGCCGGCTCGTAAGGATATGGCTTACACCCGCCCGAGCCACCCGACAATGAACCCATCGAAACGCCCGTCCAGCTAAAGCTTGAGCTAAAGCCGTGGCCAGCACCTGCGTAGACGCAGATCTGCGCTGGCGACTCCCAACGACGGCCGTCATTACCAATTATGTTGTTGCCCAAATAGTGATGACTTGCGCCAGCTGCGCTCTGCCACAAGGACTTACCAAACGGGTTGGCGCACGACTCCTCAGGCACATCTTCAGAACCATATGCCCAAGCGTAGGAGGGGAAAAGGGGGGCCGGCGGCGGATCAAACTTGATCGTCATACCGGTTGCCCGATACGGCGCGCTCGGACCTTGAATGGAGACGGAGTGTTCCAGGCTGTTATAGCTGCCGAGCACAAACGCAGTAACACCTTTTGATTTGTGGTCCGTGTGTAACCACGAGTTCATGATTCCCGCGCCCCAGGCTGGGAGGGTGATCTCGTAACGTAGATCGGGCGCTTGGCTATTGACATTCCAAATCGCGCTGTTCCCATTCAATGGCGTCGTTCCGCTGAGACTGCCGCCAGCACATCCCCACCAGCCTGAGGCAGCACTCGCTTCTGGCGCTTGCACTATCGATAACGATGCCGCGAGCATTCCGACTACGATGAAAACCGCTCGCCTCTTTATGGCCGTCATCGCGTAACCACCTTCGCAACAGATACATCGGCCGGCACGCCGATTTCCTCTTCGATCATGCGGAGGACCTCACTGTTATCGGCCAGAAACTCACCTTCGATTCGTTTTCGGATCTCCGCAACCGACGCAGGCATCACAAGGTCGGCACCCACACCACAGCTGCGGCTACCGCTGAGTAATCCTTCCGCAGCAAGGAGCGCGTCGCGAG
>JAADHX010000491.1 GCA_013151655.1 Actinomycetota bacterium | reverse complement strand
GGGGGTAACCCTCGCCATCCACAGCACGCCAAGACCGAGGGGAGAATTGGATCCCTCCGTAGAAGCCGTTACCCGTATTGATAGACCAGTTGCCGTTTGACTCGCACTCGGCAAGAGCATCCCAGATGGCAAGCCGACTCGTCGACAGGCCCTGCACGAACAGCTCACCTTCGGTTGCGGGTGTTGACTCTCCAAAGATGACGACGTAGTCACCCTCAGCTGTCGAGCCGACATCAACCAGTGAGGCCTGACCCTCAGCCAGACCGAGATTCTCGCTGGTAGCGGCACCGAAACCCGTCATAGTTCCATCGGTGGCGGCCAGCCAGTACCCGCCTTCGTGGGAAGCGATTCCGACAACTTCGCCAATGGTTGAGTCGGCGCCAAGCGAGCCGTAGAACTCAACTTCGCCGAAGCCGAAAACGCCACCATCGACACCGACAAGGCGGTAACCGTCGGCATCATCGGCATCGATGTCAACAATCGGCGCGGCAAGGTTCAGGGCGCCAGCCGAGCCGTGGAATGGAATGGTTCCGTAGGCAAATACGCCGCCATCAGCGGCCGCTAGCCAGTAGCCGTCAGACTGAATCGAGATGCCAACAACCGGAGCCGCAAGGTCGAGATCGGCTGCCGACCCAAGAAACTCTGCATCGCCAAAGGCGAAGACGCCGCCATCAGCAGCGACAAGCAAGTAGCCCTGCCCAGAGGCCGTCACGTCTATATCGACGATCGGCGCGTTCAGGTCTAAGCCGTTGAGATCGCCGAGGTGGTACACACCGCCGTAATTCTCGACAACGCCTGCGGCATCAACGGTCCAGGCGCCGCCGTCGGGTGCGGCAGCGACCGCAACCGATGTCGTGGTGATTACCTCACCACTATCGGACCTAGACCAGACGGGTAGTTCGCCTGCGCTCACGGCTGTAGCCGGGATAACTAGCACGACGCAAAGGCATGCAATGACGAATGCGTGCACGACGCGTCGAAGCGGGATTAAGGATGTGGTCATGACCTAATAGCTCCTGCCGGAGATCCTCGTTCGGGTCGTCTCTGGCGTTGGGGGCAGCGTCGTGAGGTGCCATCAAACGATGGTCGTTGGCTCACAACTGGTTGTGGTTCGAAATAATTGTGACGGTTTCGTAACCTAAATGCAACGCGACCCCACCAAACGACCTGAGGTATTCGTCACACCACCCACGGTGAGATTTCTTGCTTCTGGTCTCCGACCGTCACCCATCTGAGCGAAGATATGTCAATGATCGAACCGTCGCGAGTTCACAAAGACATCACTGCGTTGCCTACGTTCCACCATCTCCCCGGCATCGGCATTCTTACGATCAACAGCTTTGTCCTGCATGCCGAACAGCCAGTGATCGTCGACACGGGCACGTCGAACGACCGCGACAAGATGGTCGCCGCAATCATTGCGGCCTGTGGCGACACCGCCCCCTCATGGTTGTGGATCACGCACACCGACGCCGATCACATCGGAAGCGTGGCTCCGCTACTCGAGCACTTTCCACGGCTCAAGGTAGTCACGACCTACACGGGACTAGTCAAAATGGGAACCCATTCACCGGTTGATCCGCGACGGGTCCGACTGTTGAATCCGGGTGAGACGCTCGATCTTGGCGATAGGACCATCACCGCCATGACACCGCCGCTGTTTGATGCGCCAGAAACCACCGGCTTTCACGACCCTGTCTCGCGAGCACTGTTCAGCTCGGACTGTTTCGGCGCAATCCTTCCGGCGGGGACAAACAGCATCAACGATCTCGGCGCCGACGAACTCCTAGCCGCTCAGACACTATGGACCTCGATCGACACCCCATGGGTGGTCAAAGTCGACCGTTCGCTGCTGGCCGACGAACTTGACGAATTGCGAGACCTCGCGCCATCGATGATCCTCAGCGCTCACCTACCCGCGACAGCAGCAATGGTCGATGCCCATCTGGCAGGAATCGCCGCTGCTCCGTTCGCCAAACCCTTCATTGGTCATAACCAAGCCACGCTGACCCAGATGTTGCAGGGTCGCTAGAGTCGAAGCCTTCGAGCAGCCTCGCCAGATATCGTTCTGCCCTATGGCAACAGTCGTTATCGCTCTCGCAACCAAGGACTTTGACCCGACCGAAGTTGCGGCTCCATGGAGCGCCCTCACCGAAGCGGGTCACGATGTCGTGTTCGCGACTTCTGACGGCGCACCCGGATCATGTGACCCTGACATGTTGTCCGGTGTCCTGCTCGGACAGGTAAAAGCGCTTCCGAAACACGCCGAGGCCTACACAGAGTTGAGTGCCACGGCCGCGTTCGCGTCGCCAATCCGATTCAGCGACATCGACCCAACCGCTCACGACTTATTGGTGTTGCCAGGTGGCCACGCCCAAGGCATGCGCCAATATCTCGAAGACGAAACTCTCCAGAGTGCAGTTGTGGGGTTCTTCAAAGCAGACGCACCCGTCGGAGCGATCTGCCATGGAACGGTGGTGCTCGCCCGGTCAGTCGATTCCGACACAGGCAAGTCCGTGGTTCATGGCCGCACCCTCACCGGTCTACCAAAGCGGTTCGAGAAGGGCGCTTGGCTCGCGACCAAAGCCACACGGGGCGATTACTTCCGCACCTATCCAGAGTGGGTCCAAGACGAAGTTCAAGACGCAATGGGCGAAGCCGGCGACTGGAAGCCTGGCCCGCTGCTACCGGTGCACGGGAAGGGTTTCGTGGTCGAAGATGGTCAGCTGATCACCGCCCGCTGGCCCGGCGACGCCGATCGATTCGGTGCGACGTTGGTGGAGCTGCTCGCCCGCAACAGTAGGTAGGTGCCCGCACCAAGAACGGCGACATCGAACCACTTTGCGAGCCCGCCCCATGTACCCTGGCCTCGATATATGCAACGCGACATAGACAACGAATCGGTGTGAGCGGTGTCGTTACGCACTGAGTCCTACCAGTTTGGCCATCGTCCGCTTCTGACCCAAATCCGGGCCATAGCAGTGGTCTTGGTGCTGCTGTTCCACGCCGGAATCATCGACAACGGGTTCCTTGGGGTCGACGTCTTCTTCGTCTTGTCTGGCTTCCTCATCTCAAACATTCTGTGGGATGCACTCGGCTCCGGGAACTCGACTAGATCCGTCCTCATCGACTTCATGACGAAGCGCGCCAAGCGACTTCTCCCCTTGTCGATCGCTGTCGCGGCGGTGACCGCGATTGCCGCCCACCTCTTCTTCAAGACGCTCATCGCGAACTGGACCACCAGCGCCCGAGCTTCAATCCTGTGGTCCCAGAATTGGTTTCTTACAGGCGAGGCCAGCGACTATTTCGCCTCCGAGGGTGCCAACCCATTCCAGCACTACTGGTCACTCGGCGTGGAGGAGCAATTCTATGTAGCGCTACCAGCGGTCATGGCCCTCTTCTTTTTCGTTTCGGGCGCTCTGAGTCCTCGCAATCGACTGGCAGCATTCGGCGGGCTGTCGGCGCTAGGCATCGCTCTGTCAGTTCTCATAAACCTGACGTCGTCCGGGAGTGAGTCATATCTCTACTTCGCGACTCACGCTAGGGCGTACCAGCTTCTTGTCGGGTGCTTGGCCATGGTCACGGTCCGGATCTTCAACATCGGGTCGAACAGTCACCTGGTGGCGGCAGGCGCTATCGGCGGCCTGGTAATCGCGAGCACCATCGCAGGCCAATCGCTGTTCACTCTTGGGCTCGCAGCCGCAGGGCTCACCTTCGCCTTGATCGTCGGCGCCGAGATGGTCGATTTGCGTGTCGCAACCCTCACCTGGATCGGCTTGAGATCATATGGAATCTATCTCTGGCATTTCCCAATCAACGAGTACTTGACACAGGAGTACCGCGACTTCGGACCCTGGACGGTTTTTGCCATTGTGGCGACCACCTCAGCAGTTCTATCGGCCGTCTCCTATCGACTCCTTGAAGAACCGGTGCGACGGTCGGGGTTCGCTCCGCTGCCATCGCTCGGATTCACCGCAGTTGGTGTGGTCGCCGCACTCGCACTCGTCGGGTTCATTCCAAACAACCAACCAGAGGAAGTGTTTCTCGCCGAGGCAGGTGTTAGCGCTGCACCGCTACCTACGACAACAGTTCCTGCACAGCCATCATCGGGTGATGACAACGCCGAGACGCCACCTCCGACCGTGGCGACGACTGACCCGCCGCGTCTTCGCGCTGATGACGTTGAAGTAATTGCAGGCTGGATCGGACTTATCGAAACAAGCGTGGCCACCTGCGGGCATTGGAACACCAACGAAGCGTGCGTCGACACCGAAGGAGATCCGAGAGTACTGCTACTAGGAGATAGCTTCGGCAACCCTGCCTACCAAGGACTTCGTGCCCTTGCTGACGAAAACGGTTGGCAACTGAGTGCCTTTGTTCGCCCAGGATGTCCATGGATGCACGACACATACGCCGACGTTGGCGATATCAACCTCTGTAAGGATTCAAAGCCTTTGTTCGACGAAATTTACGCCTACGTCGCTCCTGACATCGTCGTCATCCATAGCCGACCATACGTAAACTCACAGCGTGTGCGACGGCTATCAACGAATGAGATAATCCTTCGCGACGACATCATCGCCATCGCCCGAGAGACGATCGCAGACATCCAGCGACGGGGAGCGAAAGTCATCTTCATCGAGGCCACTCCGTTTGCTCCCGATGACTACAGCGTGCCCAACTGCTTAAAGACAGCGACCTGGGCCGATGAGTGCGACTTCGAATTCGACATGTTCGACAACGCAATGACCGTAGCCATCAAGGCAGACGCCGAAATAGACCCTGACCTCGAGTTTGTATCGATCAACCAATACCTCTGCGAGGGCCGAAGATGTTCGGCTGCAATCGACGGCATTAGTGTCATGGCCGACTCAAGCCACGCAAGTGGCGGACTCTTCGTGTGGCTCC
>JAADHX010000016.1 GCA_013151655.1 Actinomycetota bacterium | reverse complement strand
CTGACACTGCATAAGCAACGCCAACGACTCCGAGTGACAGGAATATCTTGGAAATCGTCGGTACGGCGTGCGACAGCACCGGGAAGAAGCAGGCGGTTCCGGGTTCGGGAGTTGCGAATCCACACCCAGCCTTGGCACCTTCCCCGTCTTCGGCATTCGGCACGACAAGAGCGAATGACTCGCCTGGACCCGTCGCGAGGTATTCGTCGATCGGAACTTCGACCGGGCGCGGCTCGACATAGTTCTGCACCCGCTCCCAGTCTTCGCTGATCGGCGTCGCGTTCGCGAATCCTGCGAACAGTGCGAAGAACGCAAGGATGACAATCGGGATGAGGATCAGCTTTTCTGATTCGTGCGGACCGTCAGAGTGATGGTCAGAAATGTCTCCGACATCGTGATCGTCAGGCGTTGCGTTAGCAGCGGCACTGAGCGTCTTGACGTGAGCCCCCACGGTGAGAGTCTCCATCTCGTGTTCTTCGGCATGCTCTTCGTCTTCGTGGTGCACGCCGGCAGCCGCGCCCCGAGCCTTGCCGAAGAAGGTGAGGTAGGTCGCCCGAGTCATATACATCGCAGTCATCGCTGCTCCGAGCAGGCCCACCCAAAACAGGAAGGTGTACCCGGCATCGCCGACGTTGTCGATGATTTCGTCTTTCGACCAGAAACCCGCGAACGGGAACACACCAGTCAACGCCAACGTCGACACCATCCAGACAGCAAACGTCACAGGCATGGGTTTGCGGAGGCCTCCCATGTCTTTCTTCATGTCGAAGGAGTGATGTGAACCTGAGTGGCTGACCGAACCGGCAGAAAGGAACAGACACGACTTAAAGAAGGCGTGCGTGAAAATGTGGAACACCGCTGCCAACCATGCGCCGGTTCCGAGCGCGAGCATCATGTACCCGAGCTGCGACACCGTCGAGTACGCGAGCACCTTCTTGATGTCGTCTTGCACGAAGGCCAAGAGTGCTCCGGCGACGATTGTGATGGCGCCAATAATCGCGATGAACGAAAGACCACCGCTACCGATGTTGAATCCCTGCCAGAAGACAGGGTAAATGCGGGCAACGAGGAATACGCCCGCGACGACCATGGTCGAGCTGTGCAAGAGTGCCGAAACGGGCGTCGGGCCGGCCATCGCGTCGGGCAGCCAGGTGTGAAGTGGGAACTGGCCGGACTTGCCGATGGCCGCGATGAACAGCGCTGACGCACCGGCAATCAATATCCAGTTGGTCGCCGAACTGTCGCCAGAAAGTGCCCACGCTTGGATCGCGGCGATGTTGAATCCGTTGCTGTCGAGGTTGTCGACCGCCCATTGGTTCGACCCGAAGAAGATGATCGCTGTACCAACCAGAAGACCTACATCGCCGACGCGCACCGTGAAGAAAGCCTTCAGTGCCGCTCGACTGTTTGCCTCTTCTTCCCACCAGTGGCCGATCAGCATGAACGAGCAGAGACCCATGATTTCCCAGCCGAGAATCAACTGCACCATGTTTTCGGCCATCACCATGACCAACATGCCCGAGGCGAACAACGTCAGCGCTGCAAAGAAGTGCGTGTATCGGCGATCGTCACGAACGTACGCAACGCTGAAGATCAGAATGAGCAGCGTGATAAACGCCACCACCCAGAGCATGAGTACCGCTAGTCCGTCGACGCTCGAGCCGATCCCGAATTCGAGACCAGAGTTCTGCCACCAGACCCATGTACTAACGACGGGTTCAATAAACGGTTCCGGGACGTAACCCTCTTCTACGGCCCGTGGCGCGAAAGAACGGGCAAGTCCGCTGACCAGACCCGCGGCTTCTTCACTATGGGCATCGGCGGAATCGGTGCGCTGAATCCATTGGTAGACAGCCCCGGTGGCCACAACAAACGACGCCGCCATCGATGCGATGGCAACCTCGGCGCCCTTCATCGGAAGGTGCTTGCCGAACATGATTATCACCGCGAAACCAAGCGCGGGAACTAGACCAATCAGCCAGGCGTTCTCGAGGAACCACCCTGAGGTCATTGTTTCTGCAGCCAACATCTCAGCCGCTCATTTCCGAGAGTTCGTCGAGCGCGATCGACTTGCGGTTGCGATAGATCATCAGCACCATCGCCAGGCCGACACCGACCTCGGCTGCGGCTACCGCAATTACGTACAGCGCAAAGACCTGCCCGTCGACTGAGCCGTGCATGAGCGAGAACGCGATCAGGTTGATGTTCACCGAGTTGAGGATCAGCTCGATCGACATCAACACCAAAACGGCATTCCGACGAGCGATAACCCCATAAACCCCAATGCAAAACAGCACCGCCGCCAGTAGAAGAAAATTAACGACCAGCACTAGACGCACTCCCAAGCGAGGAGGGAAGCGCCAGCGACGACGCGCACCTGGCGCGAGGAGGAAGCGCAGCGGACGACGAATCCAGCACCAGAACGGTTTATGACCAACATCAGTCTTTCCTTGCCAAGACGATCGCGCCGATGGCAGCCGCGAGCAGGACGAATGACAGGGCTATGAACGGGATGAAGTAGATCGAGAGGAACTGGTCGCTGAGCGCTTCGGTTGGTGTCGGGCCACGATCGGGCAGGACCGTATCTTCGTAGGCATCGACGATTACGTACGCCATCAACCCGAGGAGTAGGAGGGCAACCGGAATTCCGAGAGCCCAACTCTTGTTGTTGAGACCCTTCTCCGAGCCGATTTGGGCACGGGTGAGCATGATGCCGAATAGGAACAACACCATCACTGCGCCGATATAGACCAACACCTGGGAGACAGCCACAAACTCGGCAGCGGCCAGAATGTATTGGGCAGCGACTCCGGCGAGCACAACCACCAGCCAGAGCGCGGCATGCACAATGTTGTTGGTTGTCACGACTCGCAAGGCGGCGACGATCATGATGAAGGCGATAATCCCGAACGCCACGTTTTGTGCAACGTTTACGTCCTCGGCAGCGAGCAACAAAGCGGTCACTTCTTCTGCGCTCCAGCCTCGAGCTCAGGTGCTTCCGGCACAGTTTCCATCCACTCGCCGAGCTTGCTCTTGTCGTGCAGCAGGTCCGCGATCTTCGGTTCTGAGTACTCGTACTCAGGGCTCCAGAAAAGCGCGTCGAACGGACACACCTCGACGCAGATTCCGCAGTACATACACAGCGCGTAGTCGATATCGAATCGATCGAGATGGTTGACCTTGCGCGGGTTACCACCGGCACGCCGGGGCGGTGCGAGTTGCTTGTGACCCTCGATGTAAATGCACCAGTCGGGACATGAACGAACGCACAGCATGCACGCAGTGCAATTGCCTTCATGCAGCGCGATTACGCCACGAGCACGAGTAGGAGGTGTCTCCTTCTCGTGCGGATACTGCACCGTGTTGGCGCCATCTTTGATCGTCTTACCCAAGATGCCGAGCGTTATGCCGAGGCCCTTGAATATGCCGGGGATCTTTGGCTTACCCATCGGTCTCACCCATCGGTCTTGCCCATCAGAATGCCACCTTCAGGATCGCAGTGATGGCGGTGTTTGCCAGCGCGAGTGGGATGAGGACCTTCCAGGCGAAGGTCTGCAGCTGATCTTCGCGGAAGCGGGGAGAGCTGAAACGAACCCACATGATGATGAACGTGAGCAGCAGCATCTTCGTGAACATGATCAGCGGCCCGACAATGTTCATCCAGTTGTCGACATCGTCGATCGAGGTCCACCCGAACCACTCGAATGGAATTCCCCACCCGCCGAGGAACAGAACCGAGGCAAGCATCGCGAAAACGCCAGCCGTGGCGAACTCGGCGATGAAAAATATCAAGAAGCGGAATCCGGAGTACTCGGTCATGTAGCCGGAAACAAGTTCCGACTCGGCGATTGGCATGTCGAACGGCGCCTGAGTCAGTTCGGCCTGGACGGCAATCATGAAGATCAAGAAGCCGATGAACTGAGTGAGGATAAACGGGTTGCCGATCCCGCTGAAACCGAAGATTTCGCCGGTGTTCTGTGCCACAACAATGGTTTGCAGGTTCATCGAACCCGCCTGAATGACCACACCGAGGACTGCCAATATCATCGGCAGTTCGTAGGCGATCAACTGGCCAGCCGCACGAAGACCGCCGAGCAGGGAGTACTTGTTGGCGCTCGCCCAGCCGGCGACCAGAATGCCGAGAACACTTACTGAGGCGACGGCGAGACCGTAGAAGATCCCGACGGAGAAGTTCGTGAAGAGTGCGTCAGGACCAAACGGAATCACGGCAACGAGAAGGAAGGTCGAAACCAGAACAATCAGTGGGGCCATCTTGAAGATGCGATGGTCGGCAGCCTCGGGCGCGAGATCTTCTTTCTGCATCCACTTGCCGACCTCGGCAAGCAACTGCATCGATCCGTACGGGCCGGCCTCCATTGGCCCGAGCCTGCTCTGCATGAACGACATCATCTTGAACAAGAAGAGATAGACGATTGCTCCGGCAGGCAAGAGCACCGCAACGAGGCCACCCAACACGCGGAACAACGATTGCCCCCAGTAGGGGATCTCAACGGCAAGCATGGTCATCGATCGATGTCACCCAAAATGAAGTACAAGCTGGCGAGGATCGTGATGACGTCTGGAACGTAGACGCCTTTCAGTAGCCACGACACGATCGAGATGTTGTTGAAGCTCGCCGAACGAATCTTTACCCGAAATGGTCCGAGGTCACCTTTTGAGACCACGTAGTAGCCCATGACACCGAGCGGATTTTCGGTTGATACCCAGGCCTCGCCCTCTGGAACCTTGATGATGCGCGGCACCTTCGTCATGACCGGGCCTGCTGGGATCTGGTCGAGCAACTGCTCGACAATCTTGCAGGACTCACGAGTCTCCTGAAGGCGGACCCAGCAGCGAGCAAAGCTGTCACCGTCGGGGTGAGTCCAGACCTTGAAATCTGCTTTGTCCCACG
>JAADHX010000474.1 GCA_013151655.1 Actinomycetota bacterium | reverse complement strand
TGAAGTCGAGCTAACCAACGCGGTTCGAGCCGTCATCGACAAGATGCTTGGCGAGGTGGTGGCTGAGGCCGACCTAGACCGGTCCGTTGTGGTCGACATGACCCTTGTCGGAAACCCAGTGATGCACCACTTCGTGCTTGGCTACGACACCACCCCACTTGGCCAAGCTCCGTTCACACTCGCTACCGACGTAGCCGAACATCGAACGGCGACCGAACTCGACATCGACGCGCCCAACGCTCGCGTCTATATCGCACCGTGTATCGCTGGCCACGTTGGCGCCGATACCGCCGCCGCCATCCTTTCCGAAGGGCCGCATCGGTCGTCGGCTGTGCAACTACTGGTCGACGTTGGTACGAACGCCGAGATCGTGCTTGGCAACAGTGAGCAGCTGTTAGCGGCTTCGAGCCCGACTGGCCCCGCCTTCGAGGGTGCCCAGATCAGCGCCGGCCAACGAGCCACCGCTGGAGCTATCGAAAGGGTACGGATCGACCCGGCAACACTCGTTGCCAAGATCCGGGTCATCGGCAGTGATCTCTGGAGCGACGAACCTGGTTTCGCGCAAGCCGTCGCTAGCACTGGTGTTACCGGAATCTGTGGGTCTGGAATAATCGAGGTGCTCAGCGAACTCGTCACCGCCGGAGCGATCGATCAGGCTGGAAACATTGTCAGCGATCATGGCTCCGGATCGGATCGGATCATCGCCGATGGTCGCACGTTTAGTTATGTCCTCTACGCCGACTCTGATGCTCGAATAACCATCGTCCAGAACGATGTGCGAGCCATTCAGCTGGCCAAAGCGGCGCTGAAGGCCGGTATCGACCTGCTGTTGGAGCGCGCAGAACTCGATGCGCCCGATGAGATCAAGCTGGCCGGAGCGTTCGGTGCTCACATCGACCCGGCCCACGCCATGGTTCTCGGCCTGATCCCAGAGATCGACATCGACCTTGTGCGTGCTGTGGGTAACTCAGCTGGGAGTGGTGCGGTCCGAGCGCTCCTGTCTGGCCAGGAACGAGCCGAGATGGAGCAGACGGTTCGTGGGGTCGTAAAGATCGAGACTGCCATCGAACCCCGGTTTCAAGTTCTATTCATAGAAGCGCTGGCCTTTCCACGGTCACCAAGGGCAGGGGGCGCGGCCACAGGTCGTCGCCGACGTCGGAGCGGGAAACGCCAAACAGAGGGAGACAGCGATGTCTGATGTTCAGTCACCAAGAGCGGCCGGGCCAGGACGCCGCAGTGGCGGCCGCGCAGCGCGGCAGGCCCTTAGGGCTGCAAACAGCACCGCCACCCAGCCGTACCTGAAGCGAACCTTGCCCCCACTCGAGGTCCTCAACGAGGCCGACGCCACGCAGCTAGAAGACAACGCCGACACGATCCTTTCCGACGTTGGCATCGCGTTTCAGGACTTCCCCGAGGCGCTCGACCTGTGGCGCGATGCAGGGGCAAGAGTCGATGGCGACGTCGTCTACTTCCCCAAAGGTCTGTGCCGCGAGATTGTTCAGTCAGCGCCGAGTGAGTTCACCCAGCACGCCAGGAATCCGGAACGCTCGGTGCGAATCGGCGGTAGCAACACGGTGTTCGCCCCCAACTACGGGTCGCCGTTCGTCACCGATCTCGACAACGGGAGGCGTTACGGCACCATCGAAGACTTCGAGAACATCGTCAAGCTTGTCTATCAACTCCCCCATCTGCATCACTCGGGTGGAACCGTGTGCGAACCAGTCGACGTACCGGTCAACAAACGTCACCTCGACATGGTCTACGCGCACCTTCGTTATAGCGACAAGCCCCTAATGGGTTCGGTTACCGCAGCTGAGCGAGCCGTTGACTCGATCGAACTGTGCCGTATCGCTTTTGGCGGTGATCTCCAGGATCGGACTGTGCTCACCTCGCTCATCAACGCGTCTTCTCCCCTCGGCTGGGACGCCACGATGCTTGGGGCCGCAACCGAGTACGCCAAGGCCAACCAGGCCTGCATTATCTCGCCGTTCATTTTGGCTGGTGCTATGTCACCGGTAACTGTGGCCGGGTTAGCCGCCCAAGCCTTAGCAGAGGCGTTGTCTGGCATGGCCTACACCCAACTGGTTCGGCCAGGAGCGCCGGTCGTCTTCGGAACGTTCGCCACCTCGATGTCGATGGCAACCGGAGCACCAACGTTCGGTACCCCAGAAGCGAGCATGGCCATCTACGTCATGGCCCAACTAGCCAGACGTACCGGCTTGCCATTCCGGTCGGGTGGAATGTTCACCGCGTCGAAGGTTCCAGACAGCCAAGCCGCATATGAGTCGGCCTCGACAATCATTCCGACCGTTCAGGCCGGCGCGAACTTTGTACTTCACGCCGCGGGTTGGATCGAGGGCGGCCTCGCTGTCAGCCTGGAGAAGCTCATTTTGGACGCCGACCAGCTTGGGATGATGGGCGTGCTCACCGGCAACATCGACGTCAGCGAAAACGGTCAGGCCATGGACGCATTCATGACCAATGACCGGGGCCAACACTTTCTGGGCACAGCCCACACTCTGAAGAACTTCGAGACTGCCTTCGTTCGCTCCACAGAGGCCGATAACGACAGCTACGAAGCCTGGATCGAGAACGGTTCGTTAACCGCCGCTCAGCGTGCCAACATCACTTGGAAGAAGATGCTCAACGACTACGTCGAACCGGCGCTCGACCCTGCCATCATTGCCGAGATGGACGCGTACATCGCCAAACGTAAGGCCGAGATGCCCGATGGAATCGGTTGAGGTAGTCGACGGCCCCACAACCTGGCGCCTAGAGCGAGCGTTCTTTGCCTCGAACTGGACGTGCATTTGGGGAAGAGGCTGTTGCGGTATTGAAGATGTGAGCGCCCCCGACCTACACCGTGGCTGTTGTTCGGTCGGAGCCCAGATGGCCAACGCCGAAGAGGGCATGCACATCTCGGCGGTCGCAGCCATGCTCGATCCAGACCGATTTCAGTTTCACGCCGAGGCTCAAGCCAACGGTGTCTTCAGAGACGAAGCCAACACGGCCACGGCCATCGTCGACGGTGCATGCATCTTCCTGAACCGCCCGGATTTTGCCGGGGGTAAGGGCTGTGCATTGCACTTGGGCGCTATCGACGATGCCGAATCGCCCATTGGCTACAAACCGCTGGTGTGCTGGCAAGTGCCGATGCTTATCTCCGAAACCAGCTGCGACGATGGCCAAACCGAGGTGAACATTCGCCGATCAACGCGGGCCGACTGGGGGCCAGGCGGCGAGACTATGGCTTGGTGGTGTACCGACGATGACAACCCGGACGCGTTCGTCGGCGAGGTACCGGCCGTCGATGCGTTATCAGACGAGCTTCGCCATCTACTGGGCGATCGTGTGTACGAATCTGCCAGAGCCAAGCTGTTAGGCGACGACCACAGCAATCACACCGACTAAGACAGCGCCAAGCCCAAGAATCTGGATCGGGCGCACTGCGTCGCCAAAGGCCATCCGTCCAACGACCACGGTTACGGCGGGGAACATTGCCGCTGTGACCACCGTCGAGGTGGTATCGAAGCCGAGTCCGACCAGGTAGAAAATGGTACTGAGTCCGCCGAAGATGCCAGCCAGGACGGCTTTGGTTCGAAGACCGCTTGGAGCGGTGAGCGGTACGTTTGCCCGCATCGCAATCGGCACCATAAGGGCGAACGCAACTATCCGTTGCGAGACTCCTGGCCAAGCACCGGCATCGCTATCGACAGTGATCATCACTGTAAGCGCGAACCCGTAGGAGCAACCTGCTGCCACCGCCCAGATCGCTCCGGCGCGAACGGCATCGGCTTTGGCTCGCCCACCCGTCACCATTAGAAGCCCGATGAGTGCGACGACCGCGCCGATCGCGGCCCCAGACGTGACTGTTGCGCCGGTCGAGGCTGCATAAACGAAGGGGATCACCGACATCAACGCGGCGACGGTAGGGCCGACCACGGCGGCCCCGGCCCGCCCGAGGCCCACAAAGTAAGTGACAAGGCCTGCCCCCATACCGAAGCCGGAAAGGCCCCCGAGCGCGATGTCTCTCAACGTGAACTGACTCGATACAAACACAACAGCAGCGAGGCTTGAGAAGATCGCAACGAACTGCAATGAGGCAGCGACGGTTATGTAGCTGCTCTTCAGCGCAACCCGACGGCCGTATAGATCGCCAAGACCAACTCCGAGCGCACTTAGCGTGCCGAATAGGGCGCCCATGGTTAACTGCCAAGCACCGGCCTGATCGATTTGCCGACTTCGCGGTGCCCTGGCAGACCAACGTGGTTGTCTCGGACCCGCTGCGCCGCGGTGAACAGGCTTGGCCCCATGGCCGAGACCTTGCCGACGGCCTGGTCGACATGGAGCAACAGCGACTCCTGAGTCGCAGCCTTTTGGCCCGCTGAGTTAAACAACTCGTGCCATAGATGGACTCGCTTTACGTCTACACCAATCACCGTGGTAAGAACCTTGATCGGCTCACCCAAGGGAAGTTCTTGTTCGTAGGTGATTCGGGTTTCGACGGTGTAGAAGGTGCCTGCGGTATCGGCCCGGTACGCCGCTCCGAACCCAATGGCTTCCAAAAGAGCGTCGCTGGCCTCGCCGAACGCGACGCCATAGTAACCCTCGCTCATATGGTCGTTGTAGTCGATCCACTCGAGAGGAACAGCTGTGGCCAGCGTCTCGATAGGTCCGGTCGCGATTTGATTCACGAGGGGGCACACTACTGCCATGTCAGTACTGCTTGGAGCGCTGGGAAGCCTCCTCATAGGCACAAGCGATCTGTTCGGTCGCCGGTCGTCTGGACAGTCATCGCCGATGGCAACGGTGCTCGTCTCGTTTGGGGTTGGTGCCTTCGTCGCTGGCGGGCTTGCAGTAACACTTGGCCATTCGCCGAGGCTTGTCGATCTGGGCCTCGGCGCGGCTTCAGG
>JAADHX010000466.1 GCA_013151655.1 Actinomycetota bacterium | reverse complement strand
GTGTAGTCAACCGCCGCGAAAGCCACGCCGGCGTTAAGACAATCGGTGGCGCAAAAGAAGGACTCCCGCTTGGACAGCGCTTGCCAGTAGCCGCCGTGAATGTACACAAAGAGCGGAAACGGGCCATTCCCAACCGGCACAACGAGGTCGACGGTGTGAGCAGGGCCCGACCCGTACGCAAGCTCGACGACTGGGCCGCCCGATTTGTTGGCCATTGTTCTGGCCTCGGCGCTGCGCCGGGCGTATTCGGCGACGAACGGTTCGAACGTGTCATTCGTGAGCGAACTTGGCGAATACTCGCGCTCGCGGTCCGGCTGAGAGAGCTGCCGCCAGCGCGGTTCGGTAGTCATCTCTCGACCTTAGGTCCCAGCCAGACGCCGCGCGAAACGCCGACCGCAAACATGATTTGGCGACGAAGCAGCTACGACGTTTGGCGGAGAACGCCTCAACTTAAGGCCGCCGCCTGCGTGGTGATGTGCGATATCGCGTGCGTGTCATAATTCGACGGATGCGGTTGGCTCTAGGTAGATGTGAAGTCGACTCACAATGGGGTAACGAGTCTCTTGGGTTCCGATCATCAAGGCTGCGAGGAGTTCGTTGAGCAACATGTGGGCGCGTTGCGGCATGTGTTGGTGTCGATTCATGGCGCTCAACGGGCCCAAGACGTTCTGGCCCTAGCCCTGGAGTGGGTTTGGGAGACATGGCCCAGAGCACTCAGTCTCGATCACCCAGTGGCTTACCTTGTGCGGGTTGGCGCCAGTCGTATCCGTTCGTGGGATTCGAAAGAGCGAGGCACCATTTCGCGCTGGCACCCATACCAGCCGGAGCATCTTGATCAACTTCCCGATCTCGATCTGGAGCACGCGTTGACTCGGATCTCAGAACGGCAGCGGCTATCGGTCGTTCTAGTTTCGGCGTTCGGATGGCGCTACCGAGATGTTGCCGACTTACTCGGTATCTCGCTGCCAACAGTCCAGGTGCACCATCGCCGCGGGTTGCGGGCGTTGCGAGCCGTGTTGAATTCTGAGGAGCTAACGTGACCGAACGATCTGACCTGCGAACGCGGCTTCGAGAATACGGCGATCAGATCGACGGCCGGTTAGCGGCGCCCATGCGACCAGACCCATCGGTGAAAACTTCGGCAGGGACTCGCCGTCGGGCGGTTGTTCTTGCCTGCGTTGGCCTGTTTGGCGCTGGGGGCCTGTGGATAGCGGTTCGTTCGCTTCCCGAAACTTCGCACACAATCCAAGTCGTGAGCCCAACCGACCGTGCTGCGGTAGACATAGCCGAACCGGAGAATGGGCCGCCTACTGATGAGCTTGGTGCTGACGCCACATCGCAAGGCTGGATCGAGGTCTCCGCAAACGACGTGAAGCTCGTTGTCGACGGGGAGATGGTCTGGGAACGCAACCTTGGTGCTACCGCGGGCAAAGCCGTCTCGGTTGCAGTCGGTGACACGACAGTGGCTTTGACGAAGTCTGGCGAAGTGTTGTCGTTAGATCTCGACTCGGGTGTCGTGCTCACGAGTACTAGTGATGTGACTGGCATCGGGCCGACAGTTGGCGACGAGATCTGGGTCTCGACACAGGCCCTTTCTACCGAATGGTCCAAACTGAACCTACGAACCGGGCTTCTGGGTCCTCCCCGGTTCGTGGCGGGTTTCGAACTGTGGCCGAGGTATGCAATCGGCGACGACCGAGTGTTGGCTAGGAACAGCGGTGTACCTGATGCAGAGTCAGTACTCCTCGGTGACGGTGAAGCGGTGACGATTGTGACTCCGACGAATGCGATCGAGGCCAGCGTCGAAGACATCTGGTGGTTAGAGAACGGTCGAGCGTGCCGAAGGCCCTTGAGCGGCGGAGACGCCGAGTGCTCGGCCGTCATCGACGATGACGCTCGGCAACTCTCATCTACAGATGCAGCCGCGCTTAGTCCCAACAACAGTGCTTTGGTTCTTGTGGCCAAGGAGTCAGACACGTCTCGAGAGAATGAGCTCGCGATTCTGGACATCGCGACCCTTGAGGTTCTTGTCTCGATAGATGATCTCGAGCAGCCGCTGGCAATACACTGGAGTCCGGATGGATTGTCGGTCGTTCTCTCAACCCGAGGGTCCAGTCTTGTGATTGGCATCGATGGTTCGATCGAGCAGCTCGACGTAGCGGGCGGCGTGTTAGTCATACCCGTGAGGCTCAAGGGAAAGACTGACGCTCCGTGATCACGTTGCGAGAGCTGGCAGGACGACCAGCCGATTGGCAGCTGCGCAAACCGTCGCTTCGGCGACCTCGGTTCGGTGCCCACTGGGTTGGACCTTCTGCGATTGCTGGATCGGTGGCCTGGTCGTGGTTGGCCTTCGCTGGGGCGCAGGGCGAAGACGGTCCGGTTGCGTTCGGTCTGTTCATCGGCGCAGTGTCGATAATCCTGATGGCGTGGAGCTTCGTGCTGGCCATCAGAATTCGTTTCCTCGAACCACTATTTGGCGGCCTCGATGCGATGTATCGGGTTCACCGGTGGATCGGCGCACTAGCTGTAGTTACGATGTTCCTGCACATCCAAATCGAGCCCGAACTCGATGGCACGGGCATCCTTGGAGCGTCGAAGTCGGTAGCGGACGCCGCCACAGATCTTGCCGGACTCGCCGAGACCTTCCTCTACGTACTAGTTGGCGTGTCGATTCTTCGCTGGATTCCGTACCGATTCTGGCGCCTGACCCACAAGCTCCTAATCCTTCCGTATCTTGCCGCTTGTTGGCACTTCTACACGGCCGAAAAGTCATACGCCAACGGTTCGGGATGGGGATGGTGGTTTGGCTCGATAATGGTCGTCGGAACAATCGCCTATCTCTTCCGAGTAGTAGTCCGAGATGCCATCGCGCCGGGATTGCCGCACACCGTCACCCGGGCGACTCTGCACGGCTCAACACTCGAGCTCGTGCTGAAGCCCGACGGCAAGCCAATGAAATACAAACCAGGACAGTTCGCCGTGATCAAGTTTCAAGTATCGGGCTTACGCGAACCCCACATCTTCACCATTGCTTCAGCTCCAGCCGATGGCTACCTATCGTTCTTCATAAGAAGTCTTGGCGACTGGACCGATCGTGTTCACCGAACTGATCTAGTCGGTCGACCGGTCATCGTTGAGGGCCCATACGGACGGTTCCAGCCCAACCAGCGAGCCGTATGGATCGCCGGGGGAGTTGGCATCAGCGCTTTCGTCTCGACTATTCGCCTGCTCGGCGATGGCAGCCGGGCCGCCGATGGGCCACCGGTCACGTTATTTTATAGCGTTCGAAGCGAGGACGATGCGATGGCCATTGAAGTGCTGCGCGAAGCTCAGGCGGCTGGCCACCTAGATTTGGTTCTGTGCTGTTCCGACCAAGGCCAACGATTCAGCGAAACCGTGATGGCCGATCATTTTGGTTCGACGACGTTGGCTGGCGCACACGTGGCCGCATGCGGCCCCGCCGGCCTAGTTGCGGCGGCTGAGCGAGCAGCTGGAGTTCTGGGAGTCCATCACATCGAGCGCGAGGATTTCGACATCCGTCAAGGCTTCGGCCCCGACCTGTCACGGCCGATTGACCAACTTCTTTCCCGCTTCGCTCGATCACGAATCAGGGTTCCTCAGATTCGCTCGAACCGCTAGCTTGCTGCGGGTAGAACTCAAACCTGGCTCAGGTCGCCCAGATACCCAGGGTGCCGTCGCCGTAACCGTCTACGTTGACGCCGAAGATGGCCGAGGGCTTTCCGGTCACGGCTGAAACTAGTCGCTCAGCGCCGAGGTCGACGCCAGGATCCAGTCTTACGCGAGTGGACGATGATTCGTTGACGGCTCGAGAGATTACGTTGGCGACCTCGTGGTACACCTCGATCAGATCCGCGTCTGGCTCGTCGACCGAGTCGATTCCACCGGCTGGGATCATTGCCAGTGCGGCACCTGAGCGGTGTGCGAAAGCGAGGTCCGAACCCATGACGTAGACAAGATTGTCGTCGTTGTCGATGAGACCGAGAGCAGTGCTCGGATGAGGTGCGAACGCACCCGCAGCAGTTAGCTGCACGTCCTTGGCTAGCAGTGAGCCAAGGAGCTTCTGAAGTTCGTTCTGCGAAGGAAACGCCGCCATATCTAAACGACCTTGTCGAGACAATCGGAGAGCTCGTCGGCGCTAAAAGGCTTTGACAAGAAGAACGACGCGCCGGCGCTAAGGCCCTCGGCCTTGATCTCATCGGACGATTCTGAGGTAATGAAACCCACGGTCACCTTGTCGCCTTGTTCGCGCATCTCGCGGATCATCTCGATGCCGGTCATCACTGGCATGTTCCAATCCGAGAGAACACAATCGATCTCTTGGGTGCGCGATGCTTCGACAGCTTCGGCGCCGTTCTCGGCCTCGACGATGTCAGCGTCACCATATCCAGCTTGGCGAATGGCGCGCATCACGAGTCGACGCATCACCTTGCTGTCATCTACTACCAGGATCTTCATCTTGTGCTCCTTTGGCGCCTGCACTACAACTACCTCATCGACCGCACCAACGATTTAATCAACCGGAAAACCGATATTCCCTCTGCCAATGGGTAGTTGGGCTGTCTAAAGGCAAGGTCGTTGTTACAGGAGGTGCATTGCTGAAAGACGGTCACCGATTACCTCGGCATCGACGGGTTTGACCAGGTAGTCGTCGGCTCCGGCAATTAGAGCTCTTGCCATCATCTTTGGGTCGGACTCCGAGCTGATCATCAAGATCGACGTACCAGCGTGCGCTCGGATCTTCCGCACCCGCTTTAGGAACTCGAGCCCATCCATGACCGGCATGTTCCAGTCGACGAGCATCACGTCGACCGGGCCGGACTCTTCGAGCACGGCGAGCGCGTCGGCACCATGTTCCGCGTCAAGGGTTTCCAGACCGAGCGAACGCACGGCACGACCAATCAGCATGCGAGCAGCGCGGGAATCGTCGATAACCAAGGCGTAGGTGGCTCCCTCAATTCGGGCCGGAAATTCTCCGCTCATGACATAGTTCCTTCGACGACCGATGCAGCCTCTGTGATCACTGGCGCGTCGGCGGAGTGTGCGACGGTGATCGACACCACACCCCGACCGAGCGGCACTATGGCCCGGATTGCAGAATCAGACGAGATTGGTTGGGGTTCGAAACGATCGGGGATGCCGATGACCCAGTGCCCGTCAAGCATCGGCTTGATGGCTCCTGCGGTGATGTTGGCCAGTTCGCCCATGGCATCTGGCAGATCGGTTGTCGCACCGCCATCGCCATCGGTTCCGAAGAATACTGCAGCTACCGCTGCGGCGACTTGGGCTGGTGCCTCGATGGTCAAATCGAGGTCGCTCGCTCCGTGGATGGCAACTCGGGCCGTCAGCCGTTCTGGCGTTCCTTCGCGAAGTTCGTACTCGTCGAATTTCACCCCGATGACCCCAAGAACCTCGGCGGTGGCGAGCTCGAGGTCTTCGAGTGACAATGGCAGTTCACTGGCAGGCATCATCGAGCCTCCGGTCGATAGATCGAACCTTTGTCCATTTTGTGTTTTTCGTAGTTGTCGTCGATGCCTATCAACGTCTCGCTCGAGCCGAGCATCAGGTATCCGCCGGGGCGAAGGACCTCGGCGCGGATTCGGCGCAGGATCTCCCGCTTGGTGTCCGGCGAGAAATAGATCATCACGTTTCGGAGCAGCACCAGGTCGCACTTCGGGACCGTCGGCCACGGTTCGAGCAGATTCACCACGCTCGTCTCGATCATGTCGCGGAGATCCTGTCGGATAACCCACTCCCGGCCGTCTTGCTCGAAATAGTCGAGCAACAGACTCGCGGGCAGTCCTCGGTTGACTTCGAACTGGCTGTATCGACCCTCTTCGGTTCGTTTGATCATCGTTCGCGACAAGTCGGTCGCAACAATCTTGATCTGGCGATCCCGCACAAGCTCGGGAAAGCTCTCGTTGATCATCATGGCGAGGGTGTACGGCTCTTGACCGCTTGACGCGGCTGCGCACCAGATGGTGACCGGGGTGCCGGGTGGATTTGCCTCGATGATTTTGGGAATCACGTGTTCGGTGAGATCTTCGAAGGGATGTTGGTCGCGAAAGAACGACGTCTCGTTCGTCGTCATCGCATCGATGACGTCGACCTGGAGTTTTTTGTCTCGCGAACGGCGCAGCTGGCGCATTACCTCACCGATGCCGGCGAGTTTGTATTGTCGGGCGACTGGCGGAAGCCGGCTGTCGACCAGGTACTGGTGATTCTGGTCCAGTTCAATTCCCGATTCGGACCGGACCAGCTTGCGCAGGAACTCGAAGTCTTGAGTTCCGATGCCGGTGTCGGTGTCGGTTGGGTTTGCGGTTATCGCCATGTCGTCAAACGCTTCCAGCTGTCGCTGTTGACCCAGCTCTAACCCACATTGAAATCCTGCCGGCTACGTCCTCGATTGGCAGTACCTCGTCCGCATAGCCCGCCTCGGTCACGGCGGCTGGCATACCCCAGACAACACTCGTTTCTTGATCTTGAGACAGGATCGGCGCGCCAACTTCTCGCAGAGTTTTGCAGCCATCGAGTCCGTCGTGGCCCATCCCCGTGAGGATCACTCCGAGCTGGTTCGCTCCGAAAACGCTCGCAGATGAGTCGAATAGAACATCGACCGACGGTCTGCACGAGTTCACCTGCGGATCCTCGGTTAGAGCGCAGATGACCTGGGTGCCCTGGCGGACAACGGTCAGATGAAAACCTCCGGGAGCCAGATAGGCAGTACCTGGCTCGGCGATCATTCCATCGGCCGCCTCGACTATGTGCATAGGCGATTGACGATCAAGGCGTTCGGCTAGAAGCCCCGAGAAGACAGGTGGAATGTGCTGAACGATGAACACCGGAACGGCGAGTGGCCTTGTTAGCGACCCAAACACAGATTCAAGAGCGTTTGGCCCGCCAGTCGAGGCGCCTATGACCACAGCCTCGAGACGATGACCAGAACCGGGTCGTTTTGAACTCGCGGCAGCCGCGAGTTCGGCGGGAGACTTGACACGAGTCGTGGTCGCTCTCGGTACCAGTGCCTTGATACGCGGCACCAGCTCTTCTCGCAGCTGTTTCAGCGCCTCAGTGGCACTGCCGACATTCGCTGGCTTTGACACGTAGTCCGACGCGCCGCGAGAGAGCGCCTCGACAGTGATGGCCGAACCCCGGTCGGTGAGCGTGCTGAACATGATCACCGGAAGCTTCGTGTCCGTCTTGCGGATTTCGGTGAGCGTTTCCAGGCCGTCCATCTCTGGCATCTCGACGTCGAGCGTGACGATGTCAGGATCGAGAAGGTTGATCTTCGAGAGGGCGATGCGGCCGTGAGCAGCCGTACCGACGACTTCAAGGTCAGGGTCGCTGTTGATAACAGAGCTAATGAGTTTGCGGATGACGACAGAATCGTCGACAACTAGAACTCTGATTGGTGACATGGATCGTCCTAAAGGAAGTTCGTCGTATGACAGTTGCGGGATGGACTCGCCTACTCGTAAGTGAATCCGCCCACTAGTCCTTGAAGCTCGGTTGCAAGTGTGGCCAGCTGTTTGGCCGACTCCAGCGTTTCGACGGCGCCGATGCTGGTACTTGACGCTGCCTCGGCAACGGCGGTGATGTTCTGACTGATTTCGGAGCTTCCACGTGCGGCCTCGGTCACATTGCGACCGATTTCGCTGGTGGTTGCGGCCTGCTCTTCGACGGCGCTAGCGATGGTTGTCTGGATGTCGGAGATCTGATCGATGATCTCTGAGATGTTGCCGATCGAGTCGACCACGCTGCCGGTGTCGGACTGGATCACGTCGATCTTCGAGGCGATGTCCTCGGTTGCCTGAGCGGTTTCCTTGGCCAATTCCTTGACCTCGTTGGCCACAACTGCGAAGCCCTTGCCGACCTCGCCGGCTCTTGCCGCCTCAATGGTGGCGTTCAAAGCCAGCAGGTTGGTCTGTTGAGCGATCGACGTGATCACCTTTACAATCTGGCCGATCTCGTTTGAGGACTCGCCGAGCTTGGTTACGGTGTCAGAGGTCTCAGCGGCCACGTCGACAGCCTGGCCCGCGACCGACGATGCACTGGACG
>JAADHX010000502.1 GCA_013151655.1 Actinomycetota bacterium | reverse complement strand
GTGCCGAGGCCTCTCATCTTTTCATCGAGAAACTTGGCCAGACTTGCCGGGTTGAGAAGAGCCTTTGTTTCCTGAAACAAGTAGGTCTTGTTGGCGGATCCGCCACCTTTAGCCATGAACAAGAACTTGTACGCATCGCCTTGCTCTGCGTAGATCTCGATCTGGGCTGGCAAATTGTTGCCGGTGTTGGTCTCGGTGAACATGTCGAGGGGAGCGAGTTGTGAATAACGAAGATTCGACGTGTTGTAGGTGTCGTAAACACCTCGACTGATGACTTCTGGGTCGTGAAAGCCAGTGAAAATCTGCTGGCCCTTCTTACCCATGATGATGGCCGTGCCGGTGTCCTGGCACATTGGGAGCACGCCGCCCGCGGCGATGTTGGCATTCTTCAGCAACTCGACAGCCACGAAACGATCGTTGGCTGATGACTCTGGGTCGTCGAGGATGCTGCTTAGCTGCACGAGGTGGTCGGTGCGTAGATAGTGCGCTATATCGCGCATGGCAGTGCTGGCGAGCAACCTCAGGGCTTCTGGCTCGACCTTGACGAACTCGAGGCCGTTCGCCTCAAAGGTGGAGACGTGATCATCGCTGAGTTTGCGATACGTCGTGTTGTCTGGCCCGAGCGGGAGTACGTCTGAGTACGAAAATTCAGCCATCTGAAATTCCTCCAATAGAGAGAACGCTAGCGGTGCGCCGGAGGTCTCGCCGTCGCGTCTTCAGGCTGTGATCAGGGTGTGCCGGCCCACTGGTTACCCGAGCGCTGGTGTACCCGCGAATGAGCCAGGGTCGCCGGTAATCGGCAGTGCGGGTTTGGAACGCCAGTCCATGGCCTCCTCGACTCCGTCGAGCACTACCCGCCAGTCGGCCGCGTCCCAACCTTCAGCGCACGCAGCCAAGCTCGCATCTTGGCGGATGTGAACAAGCGCCGGTAACGATTGCAGCTCCATTGAAGAAATGAGCTCCCGATCGGGGTCGAGCAGCACTTGGTGAGCGTCGACATATGAGTCGAGGTACGAACGCGCACCGTCGGCATCGGAGGCGACGATGAAACCGCAGCGAATGTCGGCTTCTTGGTAATGCCAAAACAACCGAGCCGCAGTTGGGATAATCCAACCCGACTGGTGCGTGTAGGGGTCGATCACGACCGACAACATGTTGAACATCGACAAACGAACACCTAGTGGGGCGCTGTAGCCCGAAAGGTCTATGAGTTCGATGTCTGGTGATGGATCAGTAGCCACGGCCCGGAACGTTAACGCACCCCGCCGCCACTATCGTCACTCTGATGCATCCAATCGAACGATTGCGCTATGTGGCCCGCGCTGGCGGCGTCGACCAGGCCCTCCTAACCCGCGAAGCCGCGGGTGCTTTGGCCTCGCTGGGAATGGACCCTGCAGGTCTGGTTACGTCATGTCGACGCCTCGTCGGCAAGCACCCGCGAGCTGGAGCGTTGTGGACTCTTGCCGCCAGGGTTCTGACCTCGACTGAGCCAATGCAGGCCGCATGGCAGCTGACCGAGGACCTCGATGCTGACCCGACTGCTCGCGAGTTGGCCTCGGCCTTGCCGGACGACGCGACGATCGCGATCGTGGGTTGGTCTGACACGATCCCGGCTGCATTGGTGCGCCGCGGCGATGTTCGAGTCCTGGTTGTCGATCAGTTTGGCGATGGCAGCGGGCTGGTCAGCCAACTCGAAGACCGTGATGTCGATGCCTACGACGTACCTTCTTGGGGTCTTGGTTCAGCCGCCACATCGGCCGACGTTGTGGTGCTCGAAGCAGCGATTGCCGGCGACGGCGGGATCGTCGCCCCGGCCGGGTCATTGGCCGCGGCTGCAACTGCTCGTGTCGCTGGTTCCAAAGTGTGGGCGGTAGTTCCTGTTGGTCGCGCTTTGCCAAGTCCGATGTGGCGATACGCGTCTGCGCCCCTCGGCGGCCCCGACCCGTGGAATCACGAAGACGAAGTTGTACCGGTCGACCTCATCGATGCCGTGATCGGCCCCAGTGGTAAACGCCCGGGCAACGAGCTCCGTCTCCGCACCGACTGCGTAGTAGCACCCGAGCTCCTAAAACCCGTCGTCTAGCTCTGCCCGCTTTTCCGAACCAGTGTCGAGGATCGTCGCCATAGCGACGTTTCTAGACACCGGTTGCGGACGATTTGAGGACGTGGGTGGTCTTAGTGTGAAGGTGCTGGAAGCCGTGGCGGGCGAGGTTTCTGGCAGAGTCACCACCGGTGACGGCAGTTGTGTAGGCCAGGTCGCAGCCCATCGAGCGAGCAAACCCGAGTCGGTGAGCGATGAGTGCCTTCTGAATCCCACGTCGGCGTTCGGCCGGCAGAGTCGACATTCCGCCAAGGGTGGCGACGCCATCATGAATCGTCACGCTGGCGGTCGCTACTGGTCTCCCGTCAGATTCGTCTCTGGCGATCAGCAGCCCGGGTCCGTCGACGATTGCGGCCGCCGCGGCGAAGGTGTCGCTTGCTCGTCTCGCCTCAACTGATGTGTGGCCCCAGGCTGCGGCACAGGTTTCCTGCCACAGGCCAAGCAGCCCTTCGTTGGCCGACTCGATTGTCAGGTTTGGGCCCGACTGAGCGACTTCGAACTCGACTCGCGTGATTTGAGCGTCGTCCATCTCGATTGTGAAGGCCTCGACGCTACCGGAGGTCTCATAGCCTCGTTTTGGCAGAAACCTTGCTAACTCGGGGCGGGTAGCACTGCTGATTTCGATCGAGGATGGCAGGCCCATCGCTGCGCAGCGCTGTTCGAATTGGTCGAGGTCGTTGGCTGAAACCTGTTCGGTGAGGCCCGCTGCGAATAAAGCGTTGACGAAAAAGCCGTCGCCACACAAGACGGCGACACCATCGGCGACAGAAAATACCTGCGTGCCCCATGTCGGATCTTGCGATCGAATTGTGCGACCGAGACGTACAAGATTCCCGGCTGAGGCCCGCTCGACTCGAACCGCCAAAGCTGTTGAGTTAGCCATGGCTTAGCCGGGTCGAGAGCCTTTCCCACTCGGACATGAGATCCGCAGCCTTGTCTTTGACTTCGTCGTGCTCGGTGGTGATGGCGCGCAGCTTGGTTGCGTCTTCGTATGTAGCTGGATCGGCCATCTGGGTCTGAAGCTTGACGAGGTCGGCTTCGGCGGTTTCCCAAGCTCTCTCGATCCGGTTGATTCGTTTGCGCAGATCCTTGCTCGCCTGATGTTGCTTATTGCGATCTTCGGCCGCGGCGCGCTTCTGGGTCTTCTTAGAGCCCGCCGGCGTCTGGCCCGTTTTTGGTTGGATTGTTTTGTTGGGCTTGAGTGACTTCTGGGCCGATTGTGAGGCTCGCGCCGCTTTCGCCGCAGCCGCAGGATTGAGAACAGCGTCTGGTGCACCTTCGTGCCATCTTGCGGTTCCGTTGCGAACCTCGACGAGAGCATCGGCCACGCCACGAATGAGGTGGCGGTCGTGGGTGACCAAGATGATGGTGCCTGGATAGGCCCTCAGCGCATCTTCAAGCAAGTCGCAGCTTGGTAGGTCGAGATGGTTGGTCGGTTCGTCCAGGATTAGGAGGTTCACAGGATTCGCCATCGTGATGGCCAGTGCCAGCCGGGTTTGTTCGCCTCCCGAGAGTTCGCCGACTCGCCGATCAGCCGCATCGCCGGTGAATCCGAACGAACCGAGGATCGTGCGAAGGTTTCGGTCGAGGGGATCGCCGATCGACTGTCTGAACTCGTCGAGCACTGTCAGGTCGAGGTGAAGAACATCGGTCTGGTGCTGATCGAACGTGGCATGGTCGACGTTGTTGCCGAGGGTGACAGCACCGGCCATAGGTTCGAGCTCGTCAAGTAGAAGCTTCAGCAGGGTGGTCTTTCCGGCACCGTTGGGGCCGACAAGGGCAACCTTGCGGCCTCGCTCGACCACGAAACTGACGTCGGACAGCACGACTTCGCCGTCGTATCCAGCATCGACGTGGCTAAATTCAGCCACCACTCTTGAAGATCTCTGCGGTTCTGGGTAGTTGAACCTGGCCTTGAGTTGTTTGTGTGTTGGTACCTCGATGGCTTCGAGTTTGGCCAGCGTCTTTAGCCGACTCTGGACTTGTCGAGACTTGGTGGCTTTGTACCTGAAGCGATCGACAAACTGCTCGACTTGAGCGACCTTACGGGCCTGCTGCGACGCGGCGGCCATGGCCTGAGTCCTGAGTTCTTCGCGGGCCACCACGAACTCCGCGAAACCACCAACGTATTCGGTGCCCTTGCCGTCGATGAGCTCGACTACGCGGTTGGCGATGCCGTCGATGAAGTCGCGATCATGAGAAACGAATAACAACGCGCCCGGCCATGCGCCCAGTTGCTCCTCCAACCAGCCAACCGAGTCGACGTCGAGGTGGTTCGTGGGTTCATCGAGTATGAGGACATCTGGTTCGGACAAGAGCAGACGGGCCAGAGCCAGCCGCATTCGCCAACCTCCGGACAACTCCGATACATCCTTGGCTGCCATTGTGGTTGTGAAACCAAGCCCGGCTAGTACCCGATGGGCTTCGGCTTCGAGGGCGTATCCGCCCAGTTGTTCGAATCGGCTCTGGGCCTCGCCGTACTGCTCGATCGCCTTGGTGAGTTCGTCGTCGACCGTGCTGCTCATCTTTGTCTCGAGTGCGGCCAAGCGATCGGCAACCTCGGTGATGTGAGTTGCGCCAGCCATGGCGACAGCGAGCACAGGCCCGACGACCTTCTCGGTTAGGTCTTGGGGCAGATATCCGATTCGGCTGCCCTTCGCCCAATGGACCTCGCCGGTGTCGGGCGCTTCGATGCCGACCACGATCTCAAGCAGCGAGGTTTTCCCGACACCGTTGCCGCCAACCAGAGCCGTGCGATGTCCCGGCAACAGCTTGAGGGTTAGATCCTTAAAGAGAACGCGGTCGCCGTGAGCGCGCGAC
>JAADHX010000368.1:2789-7716 GCA_013151655.1 Actinomycetota bacterium | reverse complement strand
CGGCTTGACGACGCCGGTGCCGGTGCCCGCTGCTTCTGAGACTACGGTGCCTCCAGCTGATGAAACTGCTGGCGGACAGGCTGATCCGTCCAAACCGGTTGACCCGTCGAAGCCCGTAGCCCCGACCACGTCGGCTGCAGCGGGCGCGACCACCACAGCCGCTCCAGCTACCACAGCCGCTCCAGCCACCACAGCCGCCGCGACCACGACGGCCGCTCCGACCACCACAGCCGCCCAGGCCGCGACCCTCGAACCCAGCCTGGCTGCCTTCATCGACCAGACTGGAGCAACCGGCTTCTCCCCAGATCCAGACCTAACGCCGATGGTCGCAGGTGGGTCGGTCGATGCATTCTTGGCGGTTGGATGTCTCGGGTTTACGACAGAAGCGCCAGACGTCCAGTTTACTTGGACGGGTGGCGGCGGCTTCTTGCGTTGGTTCTTTACCCCCGATACCCCTGGCGACGACACGACGTTGATCATCAACGACCCGAACGGGAATTGGCTCTGCAACGATGACTGGAACACCTCGTCGCTCAACCCGATGGTCGACATCGCGTCGGCACCCGACGGAGTCTATGACATATGGGTCGGCGTCCTTCCCCCGGGCGCCACGATTAGTGGAACCCTGAGCGTCACCGAGTTCACCGGTCCAACGCCTCCATAGCCGGTCGTATTGGGTCTGGCCGTCAAGGCCATGGCCGCTTAGAGGCGAGGGTGTTCGGCTCTTCTGAAACCGACGAGCGGCGACATCGTACATACGAGTGCCGAGAACCCCGTCAGAACCAAGAGCGGCTCCGCAGGCACCCGGCGACGAGTCTGTTCAGCGAGGTCGGTACACGCCCCGACGGTGGCCGACCCGCACGACTTGGATTATGAGCCCTTCGTCGATCACCTCATAAAGGATCCGGTAGTCGCCAACACAAACCCGATAAGCCGTGTCTTCCCCAGCCGGGACGACACAACCAGGTGGCCGCGGACCCTCAGCGCTACCGGGTGTCACTGCGGGCTGTCGGCTATTCGAGCGCCGCCGCCGCAGAGAAAGCTCGCATGATCAGGTCGGCGAGCTCTATCGCTGCATCTGCTTGTTGCCAGTGGTCGAGGGCGATGTCGAGGGTAGCGAGGCATACGGCGGCGGTGCAGTCGTCGCCGAGGGTAGTCGTCTCGCGGCGCTCGCTCGAGGCGATGCCGGCAGCGAGTTCGGTACGGTCGATGCGGTCTTGTTGAGCGGCGGCGGCCCAGATGGCGGGTTCGGTGTAGGTCAGTTTCAGCCGACGCAGGAAGAGCGCTCGGTCATCTCTGGTCGCGAGCGCAGCGATGGCGGCGTCGCGGAAGGCGTCGACCGCGGTCTGGTTTCCGAGTCGTCGCCGGAGTTCATCGTCGATGATGGAATCGCGCTCGTCCCACAGAACAGTGCGTTCTTTCGTTCCGAAGTGGCGGTAGATCGTCGATGGTGAGACGCCGCAGGCCTCGGCGATCGCCTCGATCGTGGTGGGTTCGAACCCCTCGGTCTCGAACATTGCGACCGCGGTGGTCTGCACGAGTTGCATCGCCTGGAGTCGGTTGCGTTGCCGGAGCGACAGCTTTAAGGCCATAGACCCATTCTACCGGTACTGACAGTGACTGTCATCTAGCCAGTCAGTGCCACTAAGCTATTCGTGTGATACCGATCCCTTACCTCACCATCGTCGAACGCGCCGAGGACGAAGACCCGCTGGTCCTGCTCGGCGAACCACTCCACCACGTCATGAGATCACCGCTGTTCATCATCTTGACCGTTGCCGGACTGGCCCATCTCACGGCCAAGGCCCACCGGCACGAGCCGAGCGTCCGCCCATGACCGAGCCAGCCACCGAGGCACCCGCGAAGCCGACTGCAGGCGGGCGCATCATCGGCCTCGACATCGCCCGTGCCTTCGCGATCGTCGGGATGGTGATGGTGAACTTCAAGATCACCATGAGCGCCGACAACTCGGGCCCACAGTGGCTACGCACGTTCGCCGCGCTGTTCGATGGCCGAGCCGCCGCAACGTTCGTTGTCCTCGCAGGCATCGGCGCGAGCCTCGGATCCCGCCGAGCACGAATCAGCAACGACGCGGCACAACGGCGAGCCGCTCAGGTCACGTTGGCCAAGCGGGCGCTGTTCCTGTTCGTGCTGGGTTGGGCGTTCTTCGTGGTCTGGCCCGCCGACATCCTGCACTTCTACGGCCTCTACCTTGGGATCGGCGCGGTCGTGCTCTTCGCCTCCGGTCGCAGACTCCTCAGCCTCGCCGGCGCGGCCATCGGGGTGGCGTTCGTGTTCATCGTCACCTTCGACCCGTTCAAGAACTGGAACCTCGACGACTACTCCTACGAAGGCATCAGCACACCATCAGGGTTCATCCGCAACCTGTTCTTCGACGGCTTCCATCCCGTGGTCCCCTGGGTCGCGTTCTACCTGTTCGGCATGTGGCTGGGCCGCACCGACCTCCGCGATCCTGTCTGGCGCAGAACACTCGCCATCCGCGCCGCCTTCATCGTGGTTGTGACCGAGGCCGCGGCGTGGGTCGTGCTCGGGCCGAAAGGGTCGAGCCTCGATGACCTCGATGACGAGAGCTGGCGATGGCTGTTCTCCGTCGAACCAATCCCACCGCTTCCCCTCTACCCGGCCGCCGCCGGCGGCACCGCTGTGCTGGTGATCCTCGGATCGATCTGGCTTGGCGACCGATTACCCGACAAGCTCGCCGAGCCACTGGTGTCGACCGGACAACTTGCGCTCACGATCTACCTCGCGCACGTGTTCGTGGGCATGGGGATACTCGAATCGATGGGGCGGCTGGAGAACCAGACGCTCGAATGGGCAGTCGTCACCAGCCTCATCTTCTCGGTTGTCGCGATCGTCTTTTCGTGGGCGTGGAGGCGCCGCTACCAGCGAGGCCCGCTCGAATGGGTCATGCGCCGAGTCGCAGGGTGAACCGAATCACCGCCGCCGCGATCAGCACGGTCAGACATGATCTGTCTTGTTTCGTGTGATGATGTAGCGATTGCTATACCATGCATGTCGATCGCTACATTAGTCAAAGGACATATTCATGGAGTTCACAAGAAAGATCACGGTCAACGCCCCGGCCGAGCAGGTTTGGGCGGTGTTCGCTCATGGTTTCGACGATGCACACAAATGGATGGCGTCGGTCCCGAACTCATACGGTAAGGAGAACGGCACCCGGTTCGACGGCGCCTCCTCCGCCGGTCGCGTGTGCCAGTTGCAACCCGACCCCTCGGGACTGAAGGCCTCCGAGCAGTTCCTCGCCTACGACGAGTCCGCCAAGCGGTGCACCGTTCGGATTGACTTCGTGGACACACCCAGGGTCTTCCCGGTCCGTTACAACACGGTGGAGTTCTCGGTGGTCGACGATGCCGAGGGCGGATCGATCACAACCTGGGGCTTCAGCTCCAAGATCAAACCCTGGGCCTTTCCAATGTGGCCGGTGATCCGTCTTGGCGCTGCACGTTTCGTAACGCAAATCGGCGAGGAGTTGGCCCACTACGTCGAGACGGGGAGCCCGCACCCACGAAAGGTCGCGGCATCGGACGGGGCCGAACCTCGCGAAAGTGCCTGACGCGAAAGTCCTTTCGACTCGAGCACGCCTGCTGGCCTCCGGCGCAGCCGTCTTCGCGGAGAAGGGCTATGAGGGTGGATCGACCCGGGAGATATGTCAGCGGGCTGACACGAGCATCAACATGGTCCACCACTACTTCGGGACCAAAGCGAACCTGCTCGAGGCCATCATCGACCAGTTCGGCGTGCAGGTACTCGCGCTCCCGATGAAACTCCTCGCCACACCCCCAAAGTCGCGGGACGACTTCATCTCTCGCATCGAGCTGCTGTTCCATGCCACCCTCGAGGCTTGCCTCGAACACCGACCGCTGCTCATGGTCGTCGTGCGCGAACAGGCGGCGCCCCCCGCGCTTGGCGAATACATCGAGAACTTCACCAGGTTTCTGACCGAGGGCAAACACAGAGGCTTTGTGCGCAAAGGACTCGACACAACGATGATCACCGGCGCGATCATCGACCGAATCATCAGCCAAGTGCTGCACCGCCCCAGCATCGAAGGTGTCTACGGGATCGACATGTCAGATCCGAAGTACCTAATGCACTGGTGTACTTCCAACGTCGACCTCTACGTTCACGGGATGGTGCCAGCCACAGATCTCGAAGCCAAAGACAACCTCACGTAGCGCCCAGCTACACGGGCCGTCGCACAGGCACTGTTCCGTTGACGGGTCAGGCACCAGAAGGAACCAAGTTCTGGTGAACCGGCGCAGGTTCTGGACGAGCTGTTTCCTGAAGCGGTTCATTACACCGACCAGTATTCGAATAACCGGATCGAGAATGATCACGGACGATTGAATCCAATCTGCGCTTCGGGATACAATCTGACCCTGGAGGAGTCGCGCATATGGGTTGGGCTGAGCTGAGGGACGAATTCCAAGGGTTTGAACCATCAGCTACCCAGTACGTGGAGACGGTGGTTCGTGCGGCGATTGTGCGAGGTGTAGCTGTGGGCGGAGAGAGCATCCGCCAGGAGCATGTCGCCATGCGGCTTGACGTCAGCCGTACTCCGATTCGAGAAGCCTTCCAGCGCCTGGAGCGGCAGGGGCTTCTTCGCCTGGTCCCGAATCGAGGGGCGGTTGTTGTTGAGACGTCAGCCGACCATGCCGAGCAGATTTTCTTGATGCGTTCGGTCCTCGAACCACTCGCCCTTGATCGGGTTTTCGACCAGTTGTCGAACCGAGATCTTGGCGAGGCGGAGGATTTCATTGTCGAGAGCGAACGCTCCACCGACCTGCAGCGGGTCGCCGAACTGAACTGGGATTTCCATTCGACGCTGTACAAACCAGCGAGCCAACAGCTGGTAGTCGCCACACTCGAAACTCTGCATCTCACC
>JAADHX010000368.1:0-2680 GCA_013151655.1 Actinomycetota bacterium | reverse complement strand
TGGATCTACTGAGAAGCCACATCAATCAAGCCGCCATTGGACTCGTCCAACTAATGAAAGAGACCGGACATGGAACCAGCGATCCCACCTAGCCGAGACGAAATGCTGGCGCTGACGAGCGCGCTCACCCGGCTCGACACGGTCAACCCGCCCGGCAATGAGCAGCTGGTCGCAGACCATCTTGCCGAGTTGGTTGGCGGATCTGGAATTGACGCGGAAGTGATCGAGCTCAGCGACGGCCGAGCCAACCTCGAGATGACGTGGCCCGGCACTGGTGACGCTCCAGCGTTGTTGTACTGCGGCCATTTCGACACTGTGCCGCTCGGTGACCGGCCATGGTCGAACGATCCGCACGGAGCCCTGTTTGATGGCGAGTACCTGTGGGGACGTGGAACGGTCGACATGAAAGGTGGTGTAGCGGCCATGGTTTTAGCCATGATGTCGTTCGCCCAGAGCGGGCTCCGGTTTCCGGGGGACATTCGTTTCTTGGGAACGATTGGCGAGGAGGTCGACTGCGCGGGAGCTCGAGCAGCATTGGGACGTGAGGTGCTGGCCGATATAGGCAACCTGGTGATCTCCGAACCCACTGGTATGAACCTGGCGGTCGCTCACAAGGGAGCGATGTTCGTGGAGCTGTCAACAGTGGGCAAGAGCGCCCACGCCGCTATGGCCGACCAAGGCATCAGCGCCATAGCGAACATGATCGAGCTGCTGGCAAACGTCACTGGCATCGATTGGGAGGTCAAGACCCATTCAGTGCTCGGGCCACCAAGCCTCGTCGTAGGAACCATCGAGGGCGGCTCAGTGGTGAACCTTGTTCCCGACTCGTGTTCTGCACAAATTGATATCCGAACGGTGCCCGGCATCGACCACGATCGCCTCCTCGCTCAACTCGAATCGATCGTCGACGAGGCTCGCAGCAGTATCCCTGACTTCGAAGGTTCCCTACGACTATTCGGAGACTACCCAGCGGTCGGTGTCGATCCCGAAGATCCACTTGTAAGTGCGGCCCAGGCAACGCTAACTGACCTCGGCAAAACCGACGCCGCCCTGACGTCCGTCGCGTACTTCTCAGATGGGTCAATCATTCAACCACCTACTGGCGTACCCACCCTTCTCTGCGGGCCTGGTGACCCGAACCTGGCACATCAAACCGACGAAAAGGTCCACATAAACGAGCTTGAGCTGGCCGGACAGTTCTACACCGCGCTACCCAACCAGGTGTTTCGCACATAAACCTGAGGCGGAGTATTCCGCCGGGGTCAGCTTCACAACTCGGACCTGAAGTCGTTCCCGATGGGATGATGCGGGGACACCAATTTCATGTTCGATCCGCGCCGCTGCAACGCTCAAAGCCCCCGGACTTGCACTTCGCAATTCATGCTTGCATAATGCAAGCATGACAAACGTCCTGGTTCGCAACCTCCCAGCAGATGTCCACAAAGAGCTCGAAAGAAGAGCCAATGCTGCTGGCCAGTCGCTCCAGCAGTACCTCACCGTCGAGCTGAGTCAACTCGCTCGTCGGCCCACGATCGAGGACATTCTCGAGAGTATCGGCAGGCAGACAGGGGGCAAGGTCGGGTTCGAACAAGCCGTTCAAGACTTGAATTCCGAGCGCAATCGATGATCGTCATCGACG
The DNA here is from genome assembly GCA_013151655.1 of Actinomycetota bacterium. Classification (GTDB taxonomy): domain Bacteria; phylum Actinomycetota; class Acidimicrobiia; order Acidimicrobiales; family Poriferisodalaceae; genus JAADHX01. The sequence goes on along the minus strand of JAADHX010000368.1, from coordinate 1,041 downwards.
CATCTGTTCTTGCCAATGCGCTCGGCGATGACGGCGCTCACGGCGCCGCGGCCCGAGCCGAGATCAGCGAAGCCGGCCAATTGGTCGCCCCAGACCTCGTGGACGTTGAGACAGCAGCTGTGCTCCGCAAACGATGGATCGCCAAGCACTTGAGCACCGAAAGGTTCGAGATCGCAGTGAACGCCCTTATCCATATCCCTGTTCAGCGTCATCCCACCGCAGGGCTACTGCTTCGAGTTTTCGAACTGCGAGACAACATCACTCCATACGATGCCGTGTACGTCGCCCTGGCCGAGGCACTTTCGGTCGACCTTGTTACCGGAGACAAGAAACTGGCTGCCGCGCCAGGACCTCGCTGCCGTATCCGAGTCCTCACCTAGATCGGGGCGTGCGAGTCGACCGGGTAGTCGGTCGGGCACTGTTGCAGTGGCCGATCAGCCTTCACCCGTTACAGATTCCCGCCCGAGATCATCACGCTCGCCGTTCGTTGGTATCTCCGCTATGGCCTCTCCTACTCCTAGATGCAGCACGACCATGCCGACATCGCGTTAAAGACCATTGGTTCGCAGACGAGACCTACGTCAAAGTCGGCTACTTATGCCGCGAACTCCGGTCAACGTCACAGGTTCGGCTCGCTTGCCGAACTCGATGATGGACGCTCCTGCAAAACACAGAATTCGTTGCCCTCAGGATCGGCCAGAACCACCCACGAAACGTCGCCTTGGCCAACGTCAACACGAGAAGCTCCGAGCGCGATCAGTCGCTCGACCTCGGCAGCCTGATCGTCAGGGCGAAGATCGATATGGAGACGATTCTTAGCCTCCTTTGCGTCGCTGACGGCCAAGAACAAGATCCCCGGCAACCGATCTGGTTGAGGCTGGATCTCGAAGACGGGCGAGGCGTCGTCGACGACGACCCACCCGAGCGCGTCGCACCACCACCGACCCAGCACGGCAGGGTCACGCGCACCGATCACGACTTGCTCCCACTCAAGGCCCATTGCCTTACGCTAGCGCGGGCTCCAACGGTTCTGGGGCAACA
>JAADHX010000280.1 GCA_013151655.1 Actinomycetota bacterium | reverse complement strand
ACCAGACCAATCGTGACGGTCGCCAGGCCCTCGGCTTCGAGAACGTGGGCAAGCGTACTCACGGTACGCGTACACAGAGCTCATATTGGCGTCAACAACACAACGTCGACACCGCTGTCCTTCAACCGCTTCGCCCCCGCAGGGCCCGAATCCAGGCGGAGCGCGCTGAGATCCTGTTGCACGCCGTGATAGGCGAGGTGGTGACTCGAAACTGCACCGACGGTGCCGTCGGCCGCCAACTCATCAAGGCGATCCAGGGGCAAGACCGTGTTCATGTCGTAGGCGAAGCCCGTCATGTCGATGCTCGGGCTCCAGTGCCCCATTACGTAGTCGCGGCGAGAACCGTCCAAGACCTGATAGTCGGCGCTGAAGGGGAGGAATGACTCTTGGTCACGATGGTGCAGAGCAGCGGTGGTAACAACAGCCACAGTCGCCTCATTGAGCGGCGGTGGTGCAGTGAACGCCGTCTCATTGAACACCGGCGCCTCAATGTCGGCCCACCTCGCCTTTGCCTCCTTGTCACCAGCCATGTTGTCGCCTCATGCTTCAGTCGGCCCGCGTGGGTGTTCGTCGGCGACCTCGTCATCGCTGGCATCCGCAGGCGTGACGAAGAACCAATCAATCCACTCGGCACCGGAATCGCGCATCTTCGCTCGGACTTCGCGAAGAACCTTGCCCGTCTCGGTCTCGTTCAGGAACCAGCGAACCCCGGCCCAACTCTCGGGAGCATGATCGCTCAGAGCCAGTGCCGCCATCTCGTAGTAGCCCCGAACGTCGAGAGAAACCCTTGAGACAATACCGGGTTCGCCGGGAACACCTGGGATGCCGGCCTCCTCCCACGGTGTGCCCTCGGCAACACGCGCAAACGCCTCGACTGCGGTTACGACAGTGTCGGCATCGATCGCCCGACCAGGGCCGATTCGGTTGCCGAACCGCTCTAGGGCACGGTCATAAGCCGGGCGAAGGCCCCTGGCCTCGTCCACTGCTGGATGTACATCGGGATCGTAACGGGGCGGCAACGTGCACGACATCACCGTGGTGCCGTCGTCGCGAACCGGCTCTGCGAACTCTTCGAAAACCGGGGCCTCGGCCTTCAATAAACTGAACGCGTGCTCCAGGACGCGATGCTGGAACGCAGCATCGCCTGGGCGGCCGAGTGACTGACCGAGCGGGAAATCACACCACAAACCACGAGGCGGCGCGGTGCTGACTATCTGTTCGCGGACCAGACCGATCGTGACGGTGGCGATGCCACCAGCTTCAAAGACATGTGCGAGCGTACTCACGGTACGCGTGCACAAAGCTCATATAGGGGTGAGCAACACGACATCGACACCCTGCTCCTTCAACCACTTCGCACCGGCAGGACCCGAGTCCAGACGGATCGAGCTGAGGTCAAGTTGGATGCCGTTGTAGGACAGGTGGCGGTCCGCGACCGCTCCGATGACTCCGTCGGCGGCCAGTTCATCAAGGCGATCCAGTGGGAACACAACGTTCATGTCGTAGGCGAATCCGGTCAGATCCAGAAGTGGGCTGTAGTGGCCACTGACGTAGTCGCGACGCGAACCATCGAGCACGCTGTAGCCCGCTCCGTACGCGTCGAGCCCGTCCTGGTCGCCATGATGAAGCGACGCAGTTGTGACCACTGCGACAGTTGCCTGGTCCAAAGGCGGCGGTTTCGTGAACGCTGTCTCGTCAAAAACGGGCGCCTCTATTCCAGCCCATTTTTCCTTCGCTTCTTTGTCACCCATAGTGGTTCCTTTCCATAGTGGTCCCCTTCGATTCGATGTCGGCCGGCTACCCGGCGGATCTCCCGGTCAGTGTTGGCAACGTGGCTCGGTGCATTCATCGCTCGAGATCATCGGAATGAAAGCCGAGTTCCTCCGCTATCGGGAGAAAGTGCGGATGTACCGGAGCCCCGACCGCGTCGAGCAGCCGGTTCATCATCTGGTAGGTCGCGCAAATCGATATCGCGCGCTCGGTCGCGGCCTCGCCGAGTAGAGCTACGAGCGCCTCCCGTTCGGTTCGTGGCTGCGCGTCAGTTCGCGTTGTCATGGCATCGGCCAGCGAGGCCAACTGTGTCCCGCCACGAATGTCATGTGGCGCGCCGGAGACGACCGAGTTCACATCGAGGTCGAGATTCAGGCTCTTCTTGCTCTCACGGAGGAAGCTGGTGTGGGCCAGCAGTCAATAGAAACACTCGTTGAGATAGGACGTACGGGCTGCAACATACTCAATCTGAGGTCGAGTCAACTCGTCCTCATAGGTTCCGTCTCCCAGACTCTCCATCGGAATGTACATCGCCTCATGGATGTCTCGCAGCGCCTCACCCTCCGCCGGCAATGCATCGAGCACGAACGGGGCCAGAGCCGGTGAGAGCATCGGAACCCATGAATCGGTGATCGTGGCCGCGCCGTTCACCCGGCCCGTCGGTAACAGCGCGTCGATAGGTGGCAACAAAGGAAGCGAAGCACCAAGTCCTCTCGAATAGAAGTCGACGTTGGCCAGCCGGGCGACGACGCCGACGACCTCAAGGTAGGCCAGACGACTGAGCCCCCGGGCCTCGAACCCACCGACGGTCTCTTTGGTGATGCCCCCTGGATCTGAGGCCACCCAATAGGCGGCCTCACCAGCCAGGCCGATCGTGCTGTTTGGAGCGCCAGCACCTGCCCATGCGGACCGTGCCACCGCGATGATCTCGTGGCGTTGTCGGGTTGTGAGAATTGGTCCCGCGGTCGTGAGATTTTGCCAAGCCTGCTCAACGGCCGCGAGACGATTGGCCTGCGGTGCAACAACGGCGTCGCTCAACAGTGCCTGCGAAGGCTCGTTCGGAGTATCCGCTCCGCCCGTCATAGTTCGAGTTTGAGGAGTTTGACGGCGTTGTCCTTCATTATCAGGGGTCGAACATCGGGCTTGATGTCGAGGGTGTCAAAGCTGGCAATCCACCGGTCGGGGCTGAGAACTGGGTAGTCGGAACCAAACAAGACCTTGTGCCTGAGCAAGCCGTTTGCGGCTCGCACAAGCTGGGACGGGAAGTACTTCGGAAGCCACCCAGACAGATCAATGAACACATTGGCCTTGTGTGTGGCCATGGAGATAGCCGAGTCTTGCCAGGGAACCGAAGGGTGCGCAAGGATGACCGTGAGGCCCGGAAAGTCTGCCGCTACATCGTCGAGCAGCATCGGATCCGAATACCGGAGCTTGATGCCGCGCCCTCCTGGCAGCCCCGCGCCGATACCAGTCTGGCCTGTGTGGAACACAGCGGGTAGGCCGAGGTCTTCCAACTCCGCGTACAGCGGATAGTAGATCGAATCGTTGGGTTCGAAGGCCTGAAGACTCGGGTGAAACTTGAAGCCCTGCACACCGTGATCGGCCAATGAGCGGGCCCGACCAACCGGATCATGCCCGCGGGGGTCGACCGATCCGAAGGGAATCAGCACATCGCTGTGGGATGCAGCCTGTTCGACAATCTGCTCGCTCGACAGCGCTGGATGACCAAGGCTCGTCGTCGCATCGACGGTAAAAATCACGGCTGCCATGTTTCTGGACCGGTAGTACTCGGCGAGATGAGCCACAGTGGGCGTGCGCTCATCGCCGGATCTGAAGTACTTGGCCGAGGCGTCAAGCAGCTCGTCATCCAGCGAGAAACAGCCGTTCGAGTCTTGCTCGACGTGGACATGCATGTCGATCGCTACGAGCGAATCAATATCGGGCTCGTTCGGACGTGCTTCAGTCATTGGTCGATGTCCTGTCAGTAGCGTCAGTGGAGCCCGCAAGATATGCGCCCTGCAGCAGTTTCGGCTGGTCTCCAAGTTCCTTGCAGGTGCCGTTGAATACGACGCTTCCTCGGCTGAGCACGTAGGCGGAGTCGCCAATGGCCAGGGCAAGTGCGGCGAACTGCTCGACAAGCAGGACGGCAATGCCGGAGTCGCCGAGACGCCGGATTACCGGCATGAGGTCCTGGATGATCGAGGGTGCAAGGCCGAGCGAGATCTCGTCGAGCAGAAGAACCTTCGGATCGCTCACGATGGCGCGGGCGAGGACCAGCATCTGTTGCTCGCCTCCCGAGAGCAGCCCGGCTCTGACGTCGCGGCGGGGCTCGAGCGCAGGAAACAGTTCGAGAGCACGCTCAAAGGATCCGCTAGGCGCAGCGGCGAGAATATTTTCTTCGGTGGTCAGGTCGGCGAACACAGCGCGGCCCTGTTCAACGTGAGCCAATCCCCGCCGCGCTCTGGCGTTGCGACGCATCGATTCGATTGGTAAGCCGTCCAAGGCGATCTGACCCGACTTGGTGTCGACAACTCCCGAGATTGCCTCGAGCAGCGTTGTCTTGCCTGCACCATTCGCACCCAAGAGCACGGTGATCTCACCCAACGGCACCACCATGTCGACGTCGGTCACGACCTCAAAGCCGCCACGGGTGACGCAGACCTCACTCAGTTCCAGTTCGGCGCTCACGACGTCGCGGCGATCGACTCGGTGCTAGTCCCGAGGTATGCAGCAATAACGGCCGGATCGGCAAGAACCTCAGTCGTATCACCGTGTGAAATGACCGACCCGAAGTCGAGAACAGTCAGCACCTCACATGTACCGCGGACGATCTCCATGTCGTGTTCGATCAGCAGAATGCCGCACCCGAAACGGCTCGGGGCCTCGCTGATGCTTCGGGCAAGCCTCGCGGACTCCGATTCGGCGAGACCCGCTCCCGGCTCATCGAGCAGCACAATCGAGGGCTTGGACGCGAAACAACCGGCGACCTCCACAAGGCGCCGAGTGGCCACATCGATCGATGCAACCACAGTCTCAGGGCTGGGGCACGCGAAGAAGTCAAGGATCTCTTCGACCGCGGCGCTGTCGAGGGGCTGACCAGCGGCGAAGGTCAGGTAGTCACCGACCGACATGTCCTCGATGACTCGCCCCTGCTGAAACGTGCGGCGAATCCCG
>JAADHX010000281.1 GCA_013151655.1 Actinomycetota bacterium | reverse complement strand
CGATAGATCAACATCTAGGCCGGGAATACCCAAGACCGCCCGTTGTGTAGCAAGCAGTGATGACATGCTGTGCGCCACCTTGATTGCGCACGGTGTAGTGACACCGAGACTCTTCAGCGCGAGACGATGGGGTTCAGGGTCGTCGAGAACTTGTAGAACCCACGTATCTGACGAAGCCCGAAACAGGCTTCCTGCGTTCGCCGGCAACCCGCCGACGTATTCCACCATTGTCGACCTGTGGGCCGAAGAAGTCGCTGTGGCATCACATCCGGCAGGAAGAGCTGGCCGATACGTCCACGAGTTTTCGGCTGGCCCCGCTGACAAGACCTCCGCCGAGCGTTTGTCAGCAGCCAGAAGAGCTTCGATCGTGACCACACCCCACCGAGACTCCGCTAGCTCTAAGGGCGCGGTGCCGATCAGCTCCAGCCCGTCTGGACACCTCGGCGGTTCGATCGAGTCATTTACACCAATGCAGGCGACAGGGGGTTCAGGGGCTCGATCGACCACCAGTGTCGTCAGCCGTATCCGAGATGCATTGTCAGGCAACTGGTCGCCTCGCAAACGGGTAACGATCTCGAAACCGTCAAGATGGTAAACGTCCTCCTGGCCGTCGCGACCCGCGGTGAGTTCGATCTCACTAGACGTGACAGGTGCTGACACCGTCGTTTCGGTCGGAACGGTGACCGTTGCGTCGACCCCGCCCTGGCCACACGCGGTCAGCAACGAAACGAAAACAACTGCACCAATGCGCAGAAACGCGGTCACTTTCCATCCGCCTTCAAACAACGCCCGCTTTCGGACCCAGTTGTGCACCGTCACGGTGCACAAACCCCACCGAAAGGCTTTCGGTGGGAATCACCCACCGCGATGTTACCCCGACTCGCTAACTAGTCAGCGTCGCCCAGGGCTTCGAGCAGAGCAGGCATGACCTTGTTGACATCGCCGACAATTCCGAGGTCGGCAACGCCAAAGATGGGAGCCTCTTCGTCCTTGTTGATGGCAATGATGGTCTTGGCGCCCTTCATGCCGACGAGGTGCTGCGTGGCGCCAGAGATGCCACAAGCGATGTACACGCTTGGCTTTACAACTTTGCCAGTCTGACCTACCTGATAGGCGTATGGCACCCAGCCGGCATCGACGATGGCTCGAGAGGCACCAGGCGCAGCGCCGAGGCGTTTGGCCAGCTGCTCGACCATCTGATAACCCTCGGCGGTACCCATGCCGCGGCCGCCGGAGACAACGATTGCGGCGTCGTCGAGTTGAGGGCCCTCGAGTTCTTCGACGTGGCGTTCGGTAATCCTGGCCGTCCCAGAATCGGGGACATCGATGTTCACGACCTCAGCCGGGCCACCACCAGACTCTGACGGTTCAAAAGACTTAGGCCTGAACAGCGCGATCTTCAGCCCATCGTTGCGGAACGCGGTCGACAGCGTCTGGACGCCACCAAACACTGGCTCGTCGCACACAAGGGTGTCGTCCTCGACACGGGCATCGACGTTGTTGGTGACGATTGGTTGATCGAGCATGACCGACAGCCGCGCCGCTACATCGCGGCCTTCGTAGCTTTGACCAAAGAAGATCGCGTCTGGTCCGTTGCCGACCTCGACCTGGGCCGCAATCGCCGAAGCGGCTGGAATTGACGGAAGCGCATCGCCGAGGTCGCCAGTGGCATAAACCTTGGTGGCCCCGTGAGCGCCAAGAACGGCGGCCATCGCCTCTCCGTCACCGCCAACTACCGCAGCGACCTCGGAGCCAAGCTCGCGGGCTTTCGTGAGAATTTCGAGAGTTAGGGCCGACGGGACGTCAGTGCCCTCGGCGTAAACCCAAATGGTGTTGATCGACATGGGGCTCCTCAGATGACCTTGAGTTCGGTCAGGTACTGGACAATTCGCTCGAAGGCTTCGCCCTCGTCGACGACGATTTCGCCAGACTCTCTGGCCTCGGCATCGACTACGGCGACGGTCTCTTGACGAGCCCCACCTTGGCCAACCTCGGAAGCGTCGATACCAAGATCGGCGATACCGACCTCGTCGACCGGCTTCTTCTTGGCCGCCATGATGCCTTTGAACGATGGGTAACGAGGTTCGACCACACCACCCGTCACTGATACCAGAGCAGGCATCGGACAGGTTACGTCGTCGTAGCCGTTGTCGGTCTGGCGCTGAATCTTGAGGCCGCCGTCGACGACCTCAATCTTCTTGGCAAACGTAACCGAGGCAATACCCATAGCTGCGGCGATCTGCTCGGGAACCGTGCCTGTGTAGCCGTCGGAGGACTCGACGCCAGCAAGCACCAAATCGGGTTCGGCCCGCTTAATGGCCGCGGCAAGCACCTTGGCGGTACCGAGAGCATCGGTGCCAGCCAGCGCTTCATCACTTACCAAGATCGCTCCGTCGGCACCCATGGCTAGCGCTGTACGCAGCCCTGCAACCTCGCTGTTCGGCGCCATAGAGACGAGGGTGACGGTTCCACCGCCGGCAGCTTCGACAAGCTGAAGCGCAAGCTCGACCCCGTACGAGTCTGACTCGTCGAGGATCGGCTTATCGGTCCTCTTCAGAGTATTGGTAGATGGATCCAGCTCGCCCGGCAGCGCCGGGTCGGGGATCTGCTTAACGCACACAGCGACCTTCATAGACCAATGAGTTTGGCCAATATGCAGCCTGTCGGCAAATAGTTGTTCGGTGCGATGTGGCACATGTGCAGCCGATGCCCCTACGGCCTGCCAAGATTGGACGTCGTGAAGGTCCTGTTGCTGGTGAACGGTTCGGCGTCTTCTGTCACCGCGCGCACCCGCGTCCTGGTCAGAAAGGCCCTCTCTCGCGAACACGACGTCACTGTCGCGGAGACAAGCAGGCGCGGCCACGCCAGCAGGCTGGCCCAAGGCGCCGCGGCTGCCAACACCGACATGGTTGTTGTTCTGGGCGGTGACGGAACCGTCAACGAAGCAGCTAACGGTCTCGTCGGAACGCACTGCGCATTGGCGGCGCTTCCCGGCGGCAGCACCAACGTGTTTGCCAGAACGCTCCACACGCCAGACGACCCGGTCGAGGCCATCGCGGTCGTTCTTGAGGCGGTGCGACAGGGTTCGATACGTCGTATCGGCTTACCGTCGGTCAACGGGAGATACTTCCTGTTTCACGCTGGCCTCGGGTTCGACGCCGCGGTGGTCGAACAGGTCGAAAAGCGGTCGAGCTTCAAGCGATACATTGGCCACCCGCTGTTCATCTGGGCCGGGTTCGCAACCTGGTTTAGGCACTACGACCGCAGCCGCCCCCGCATGTCGTTCGAGTTAGCCGATGGTTCGGTGGTAGACGACATCTACCTCGCCATTGTGCTCAACACGAACCCATATACCTATCTTGGCAGCAAGCCGCTATCGGTCGACCCCGAGGCCACGATCGACTCGCCGTTGTCTGCTCTCGGGGTGAAGACCATGAAGCTGACGCCAATGATGAGGCTCGTTACTCAGCTCATAAAAGGCGATGGCAGCGTTTCGACGAACCCGTCGGTGACGTACCACCCGGCACTGTTGGACTTGACTGTGACCGGCCACGGCCCATTTCCTTACCAAGTCGACGGCGATCACCTCGGCGACACAGAGGAACTTGTGTTCCAGTGGAGACCCGACCGTCTGTCACTCGTCGTGCCCATGCAGTCATTGCGTTCCCCGGCCACGCAGGCCGTCCGCCAACAGTGAGGTAGGAGCCCGCAACCCGTAATCGCGTTCCCCGGCCACGCAGGCCGTCCGCCAGCGCTGGAGTGGGGGTGATGAGACGTGACCCGTTACATCGCCGCTAGCGCCTTGATGGCCACATCGGGCACGTTAGTGACGATGCCATCGACACCCATGTGGGCCAACTGCCGAATGCGGTCGGGGTCGTCTTCGGTCCACACGTTGACCCGTAGGTCGTGCAACTTGGCAATCGACATGAACTCATCGTCGACCAACCACGTCGCCGGGTTGATAGTGCGATGCCCTCTAGCCCGACACAGTTCGATCAGCGCCTGGGCGTCGCCTCGAGCTACCAACAATGCTGTCGCTATGTTCGGATCTAGGTTCAGTATTCGATCGACCATCGGTAGATCGAATGACGAAACCAGTACCGCGTGCTGTATCTCGCGCCGCTGGATCACAGCCACGACCGCGTCGGCCAGGCGACGCGCTGGATCGAATCCGACCTGATGCTCGCCGTTCTTGATCTCGATGTTCACTGCATGCGAAGCAGCAGCGTCGAGCACCTGTTCGACGGTGGGAACATGCGCCGGGAGATCAGCGACCGCCGTGTCGCAGATGTTGCGTCCGTCTGCGAGGTGCGGATCGTGGTGAACCACTAGCGCTTTGTCGAGGCTGAACCGAACGTCGAATTCGACACAATCAGCACCCATGTCGAACGCTCCGACAAAGGCTTCGATTGTGTTTTCGCGAAAGGCTGTTGATGCCCCGCGATGGCCGATGATGTCAGTGTGAGCTTTCGACGAGGTCATTTCACCAACATATGCACAAATTTTCGCCCCTTGTGCAACTGGTTGAATGTGGTTAATCTGCACACAGCGTGCAGAAAGTTTCACCTGTGACTCCACGGGTCGTCCTGTACGCCGGAGCACGCTCGATGTTGGGCGTGAGGGGGAGCTAATCACGGATGGCAGTTCATGCGAGTCTGCTACTCGACAGTGCAACATGGCGCGATGAGGCCGAGTGCCGAAGCACCGACCCTGGTCTGTTCTTTCCAGTCGGAAACACGGGCATGGCGCTCGAGCAGATCGATGATGCAAAAGAAGTCTGTTACGGCTGCAACGCCAGAGAGCTGTGTCTTGAGTTCGCTCTCGTTACCAACCAGGATGCCGGAGTATGGGGCGGAGCTTCCGAAGAAGAACGCCGCGAGATTCGTAGGGCGCGCCGTCGTGCCGCGTTGGCCGTGAGGGCTAGCTAAACATCTTCTGCCGTTGTCTG
>JAADHX010000334.1 GCA_013151655.1 Actinomycetota bacterium | reverse complement strand
GCTGACGTCGTCCACAGTCGATCAGGTGACCCTTCCGGTCGTTGGGTTCACCACATCGGGAGGCGCAGCCGTCCTGCGACTTGGGGAGGGTGGCGATGCGATGTTCGACGTGTTTCGCACGGAATGATCGTCGCCTCATTAGCGTTGTATTGGCTGTGGTTCTGATGGAGTTGAAACGCCATGCCCGAGTGGTCTGAGGTCGAAAAGGTAATAGAGATCATTCGGCCCGCTATGCAGGCCGACGGTGGCGACATTCGCCTTGTCGAGGTCGACTCCGATACGGGTGTTGTCAAGGTCGAGTTGCTCGGAGCCTGTGGCGACTGCCCAGTCTCGGAACAAGACCTGAAGCTTGGCGTCGAACGAATCATGATTCAGCGAGTGCCCGGCGTTACTGCCGTCGTTAACGCGGCTCTAGTCGATGCCTTGCCACCTGTCTCAGAGACGACGTTCAAACTCAAGGGTTTTGGCAAGTAAACCAGTGGAAGTCTCGGACATGTCAGATCAGCTGGTTCAGCTCGACCGTCGCGACGATGGGGTCGCGGTTATTACTCTCGTGCGGCCCAAGGTCAACGCTCTCAATATTGAGCTGCTGAGTCAGCTCGAGGTCGTTGCCGACGATCTAACTGCGAATCCTCCAGGGGCGGTTGTAATCACTGGTGGCGACCGAGTGTTTGCTGCCGGTGCCGACATTTCGGAGTTTGGCGGCCCTGACGAAGCCAAGGTGGTTGGCCAATCGTTCCGACGGGCTCTCGACGGCGTAGCGGCCATCCCTCGGCCCGTGATTGCGGCCGTAAACGGTGTCGCTCTAGGCGGCGGCTGCGAACTGGCGATGGCGTGCGACTTGCGGGTGGCCGCCGATAACGCCCGATTCGGGCAACCTGAGGTCCTGCTCGGAATCATCCCCGGTGGTGGCGGTACGCAGCGACTCACCCGCCTTGTTGGTTTGTCTAGGGCAAAGGACATTGTTTGGTCTGGTCGAATGGTCGATGCTCAGGAGGCGCTGCGCATCGGCCTTGCCGACCGGGTTGTGCCAGCCGAGCAGGTAACGACCGCGGCCCTCGATTGGGCTGGGGAGTTTGCGAGAGGTGCCGTTGTTGCTCAGGGTCTAGCCAAATTTGCCATCAACAGTGGGCTCGACGGGTCCTTGAGCGATGGTCTCGACATCGAACTTGAGTCATTCGAACAGGTCTTCGGCACCGACGATGCCAAGATCGGCGTTGCCTCGTTCCTCGAACACGGCCCCGGCAAGGCTCGATTCAGCGGTAGGTAATTTTCGCGCTCAGACGTCGTCGGTGCGGCTGTGCGTTGGTTGATCCTGAAGGTGCCTGGCCAATCTGAAGATCGCGTCCTTCTCGGCAGGCCGCACGTTGTCATCAAGAAGACGCAACTCGGCTGCGGTTGTGGCGTGACCCGCGATCGCCGCGGCACCGGCTGCGGTTTCAAAGATCGAGGCGAATCGCTCTCGGAGCGTCGTGACCAGGGTTTTCATGGCCGCGTTGCCATCGACCTCGCCGGTCTTGAGCAGAACCCACGTGAGGGCTCGGTCGAGGTCACGATGGCCCACTGCGGCGTTCGTCCAGTCGATCACTACCGGCCCGCGAGGGCCGATGAGCACGTTGTCGGGATGCAGGTCCAGATGCAGCAATGCATCGCCGCTACCAAGATGTCGGAGCCAAGGCGGAGCCGGAATGTCGTCGAGCAAATGGTGCAGACTGGCCAAGGTCTTGGCATGAGCTGAGAGTTTCCATGGCTTGGCCGCCAGGTCGGCCAACATGCTGGGCCCGTCGATGCGTTCTGTTACCAGGGCGGTCGGGTCATCGTGCTCAACCGGTTCCGGTGCTGGATAGCCGTGTTCGACTAACCAGTGCATCAGCCTGACTTCTTGGGTCAGGTCGCCTCCGTCGAAGCGGCGTCGCAGTACGTAGTGCCTTCCGTATTCGAATACCTCGCCGGTTCTACCGGTGCCAATCCTGTTGCCGATCTGAGCGTCGGTGCCGGCACCAATCCTGTTGTCGATCTGAATGTCGGTGTCGAATCTTCCCTCTATCCGCTTCTTGAGTGCGGCTAGGTTTCGCCGCCACACGAGGTTCAGAAGCGGCTTGGCCGCTACTTCGCCAAGCCGGCCACCGAACCACCACGGCAAGCTGAGGCACTCTGTCCATGCGAAGTTGGTGCGGTCGCCGTGCCCAGTGAGCACGAATCGACCCGATCCCGATACCAATCCGTCATGGTCCACACCGATGACGTTCGGTTCGTCCCATTCGGTGATCGTCATGATGTCGGTGGTGTGTAGCGGTCCGATGCGAGTGTCGACCTCGAACTTTGTTCCAACGCCGTTGGTCTGGTCGCCGACAAAGTCGAGACGAACCGCGTCAGACATCCATTCGACATGGGTTGCGAGGTCGCTAAGGTCGGACCATAGTTCGGTTGGGTTAGCGTCGATCTCGATTGATACGTGGATCTTCACAGTGGTCGCTCGGTTGTCGGTTTTGTGTACACCGATACGTGGCGCGCGCTGGTATCGGTGAATGGAGTGTGGGCCCAGTCCTCGTGACGCTCAAGCAGGGTGAGTCCGGCCGCGACCGCCAAAACATCGAGTTGCCCAGGTGTTCGATAGTGAATCTGCCAGGGACGAAGTTTGATCCGACCGTCGGGTGTGATGTGGATCTGCTGGCCCGTCATCATCTGTTTCGTCGAAGAATTGATGGTTGCGTTGAGAACAAGGCCACCGTCGGCTAAATGTCTGGTTGTGATGCCGCGGTCGCCTGCGGGCGGATCGAGGTCTGGCACGATCGCTTCGACGAAAAACAAGCCGCCAGGTTTCAGGTGGTTCGAAACGCTGCTGAAGCAGCTCTGCTGGGCTGACGACGATTCGAGGTTGAAGATGGTGTTGAAGGCAACGAACGCTATGTCGAAGGATTCCTCGAGGTCGAATTGGGCCATGTCGGCCAATATCGGTTGCAACCGGGTGGATTGGATCTTGGTTTCTAGTCTGGCGAGCATTGCTGGCGAGGCGTCGATGCCGACAACTCGGCGATCTGCGTTGGCTAGGGGTATAGCGAGGCGGCCAGTTCCGACGCCGAGCTCGAGGATGTTCTGGCTCGGGTTCACCGCAACGATTCGAGCGACTGTCGCCCCGATATCGGACACGTCGCTGTACCAGTCGTCGTAGACGTCAGCAAAAGCTTCGCCGTAGGCGGAGGCAGAGGCGGCCGGAGCGGTTGAGGTGGAGGCAGAGGCGGCCGGAGCGGGATCACTCATTGGTCAAGGCTGTCACGTCTACAGTCAGTGCAGTGGATCAAGCGAAGGCGGCAGCAGCCGAAGCAGTCGAAGGGGCGAAGGCGGCAGCAGCCGAAGTAACTGGCTTGGTGGAGTCGCTGCGTCCCAGGGGCGCTTTGGAGCTCATCGATGATGCTGGTTCGTTGTTGCGTCGCCGTTGGAGCGATGTATCGATTCTGGCTGCAGTATCACTGACGCCGACGATAGTGCTTTCGGTCGTGATGTCGATGCGTCATTCAACGGATGGTTCTCTGTTCACTGATCCTCAGCTGATCTTTCAGTTGGGTCAGTCTGATCGGTCGACGACTCAGGCCATCCTGGCACTGGTTTTGGGTTCGTTGTCGTTGGCGATCCTCATTCATGCGCTGACTCGCCTGGTGCTGAACGACCTGGTGGGCCGTGTGGAATCACCTTGGCGGATCCTGTTGCGCACGTTTCGGTCGTTCCACCAATGGGTAGGCACTTGGCTGCTCGGCCGGATTGCGTTGGGGCTTGGCCTGTTGTTGTGTGGGGTTGGAATCTTGTGGCCGTGGGCCGCCTTTTGGGTTCTGATTCCGATTGCTGCTTCGGAGCGGCTTACGCCTATTGCGGCTATGCGGCGGTGCCTTGAGTTGACTAAGGGGGCCAGGGGGAGAATCTTGGGAGTTGCGCTCTTGCTTGAGATCACAACCGCGTTGGCCCAGGTTGCGTTCTTCTTGTTTCCGGCCCAGATTGTTTCGGGACTCGTTGACGGCCGACCGTTATCGCTGGTGTTGGCGTTGGTCGGGTCTGGCGTTGCGATCTTGATTGAGTCGATCACTGCGGCCACGGTGGTGAACGCCTACCTCGATTTGCGGGTTCGACGTGAAGGCCTCGACCTCGACCTTCGGTTACGGGGTCTGACATGACGATCGGTAATGCGAACGACTCTATGTTCGGTTTGCGCAGTTCTGGTCTGCTCGGTGCTGTGGACGTGGATCCTGATGAGGCCAGGCAAAGAGCCGAACAAATTCTGGAACGACCTGAGTTCGTTGAGCCAACTCCCTCGTGGGCTGCTCGGGCGTTGTCCAGAGTGGCCGAATGGTTGGGTCGCGTCTTCGAGTCGTTGTTTGGCCCTCTTGGTGGTGGTGGCGGTGTCGGTCAGCTTCTTGGTTGGGTGATTCTGGCTCTGCTGGTTGTCGCATTGGTGGTTGCGATCGTGAGAGCCATTCGCCGGTGGGAATCGAAGTCGAAGAACGAAGATGGTGCGAAGGTGACATCGAGTGTTCGTTCGGGTTTGTCGGCTGCTCAATGGCGCGAGAGGGCCCGCGAGCATGAGTCCGCTGGTGAGTGGTCGGATGCGGTGCGGTGTCATCACCGGGCCGCGGTCGCAGATCTGGTTGCAACGGCTGGTGTCGCCGAGCCGGTTGGGTCCACAAGTGGGTATTGGCGAAACGAGGCCGAGGTCACCCAACTGGCCGACTTCGACCCCATTACTGAGGTGTTCGAAGACGTCTGGTATGGCGGCGAGACAGCCGACCAGGCCCATGCCTCAGCTGCGAGCCAGGACCCGTTTGGCGGTAAAGCCTGATGCGTCGCTTCTTGCCAATCGCGTTTGTTCTTGTAGTGGCTTTGGTGGCCGCGATGGCTTCGGGAAGTCCTGACCGGCGACGTGGTGGGCCAACGGGCGATCCGCTCTCCACTACCGATTCGGGCACCCG
>JAADHX010000078.1 GCA_013151655.1 Actinomycetota bacterium | reverse complement strand
AGAACCACGGCATTTGGCGTCGCCGTGGTTCTGGTGGCTATCACTACCCTCACCGCTAGCCGGGCTGGTCTAGCTGCGATTATGGTGGGAGCCCTAGTGCTGTTGACCGTCGCATCGAGGGATTCTGCCC
This sequence comes from Actinomycetota bacterium, assembly GCA_013151655.1. Lineage (GTDB taxonomy): Bacteria > Actinomycetota > Acidimicrobiia > Acidimicrobiales > Poriferisodalaceae > JAADHX01. The sequence continues at coordinate 4,832 of JAADHX010000078.1, read as the reverse complement.
TCTGGATACTTGTCGGGGTAACAGCCGGAGTGGCTTTCGCTCTGCCATGGAGCCCCGCTGTTCGCGATCGCGTCAGCGGGTCCGACCGGTTCGCGGCGACCGTCGAGGCCCCAGCTGACTTTGCGCTCAACGAGCTGACGACTCTTACGCTGTTCGTACGCAACGATTCGTCCGATGTCTGGCCAGCGGCTGGCTCCGACCGGGTTCTAGTGAGTGCGAGGTGGCGCGACCTCGAGCAGAATCGACAGTGGCTGACCCAGGTGTGGCCGATTCCTGCTGAAATCGGTCCGGGCCAGTCGGTCGATGTAGCGGTCCAGGTTCCCATCGATGTCCCCGACGGACGGTACCTGGTGGTTTGGGACCTTCTTCTGGACCGAGAGGCCTTCTTTTTGGAGTCGGCCGGCGAACAGGCGTTAACAACTGTCGACGTCGCGAATTCTTTGGCCACACTGACCCCGGGGCCGGTTGTGCGGGCCCCGACGCAGCCGACTCGAATCGAAATCTGGGGATGGACGCTCGAGCTGTTCCAGCGACGCCCGGCATTCGGGCATGGTGTGGCGATGATGCGTTTCGTTGTGGGCGACGTATCCGACGCTTCAACAGTGGCTGCCTCGCACGGTCACAATATTGTGCTGGAACCTCTGGCCAGTTCCGGGTTGGTCGGATCGTTTTCCCTGGTCGCTCTGTTAGGCCTACTGGCTACCGATCTGGCACGGCGAGTCAGGCAGGTCGATTCCGTTGGGCTGATCGCTGGCAGTGCGTTAATCGTGATGTTGGTCCACGGTCTTGTCGAATGGCCACTGATGTTCGTGCCACTCTCGACGCTGTTCGCGATGTTCGCCGGGTTGTGGACCGTGAGTCGTGACGAGGTGCCGGTCACGTGAGCATCGCAGTAGTGGTGAATGCATACGACCGACCACGATCTCTTGCTCGGCTGCTCAGCGGGTTGCGAGAGTGCGAAGCTCCTGCCGGAACCGAGGTGGTCATTTCGGTAGACGGAGGCGGATCGAGCCGTGACGAGGTTCTCGCCGTGGCTAACGGATTCGACTGGCATGGCCGGTCGGTCAAGGTGATCGAACAGGACGATCTAGGCCTCGTCGGACACTTTCGGCGCTGCGGCGACATGGTCGACGAGCTTGGCCCGATAGTCATGCTTGAGGACGACCTCGTAGTCGGTCCAACCGCGCTTCGATTCGCAGAGGCGGCCCTCGACTTCACCGCCAGCGACAATCGGGTGGCCGGTGTCTGCCTCTCGACGCCGTGGTTCGACGGATTTCGTCATCAACGATTCGAGCCCCTTCTCGATGGATCAGCAGCGGTGTATCTAAAGATTCCGTGGTTTCACGGCATGGCTTGGACGCCGGAGCAGTGGCACCGGCACCGGGTTGGTGCGAACGTCGATGCCACCGTCGAGCTGCCGCCCGCTTTTGGCGACTTGGGGCTCGACGAGTGGTTTCCAGATGCCACGCGCGCGCTGATAGCCCAAGACAACTGGTACTTGGCCGCCCGTCAGGCCCGCGCCGTGAACTTCGGCGACGCAGGCACCCACTTCAGCGAGGCGACAGCCTCCTTTCAGCAGCCCCTCATACAGGGATCGTTTCGAGCGCCTGTGCTCCTCGACCTCGACGATCCCGATGTTGTTCCATACGACGAGTACCTCGAACCGGACGGACGGTGGTTGGCCAGGCGCGTCAAGGCGCTAGCGGAACTAGACGTCACATTCGACCTGCGCGGCATAAGGTCTCCGCAATCCATCACTACCGAGTGGGTCGTAACTAGCCGCCCGTCGCCCAAACCGGTGTCGCAGTGGGGAGCAGCAATGGTCCCCCTGGAGCAGAACCTGATTTCAGAGGTACCAGGCAAGGCTCTCACGCTGTGTCGAACCGCTGACATGTCGACCGGCAAATCGGCTGACAGATGGGCAGAGCTAACCGTGCTGCGCCACGCCCATCGAGGTCGGCCCCCTGGTATCCGCGGTGCGCTACGCCGTCGAACCATCGAGATGCGCAGCGGCCGGACTGGTGAACGCTGATGGCTTCGCAGCTGAACGCGAGTTCCTACCTCGACCATTTACAAAGCTCCGGCAACGACCTGCCGACCCTCGGCGACACCGTGGTGCTCGCGCTGCATCCATCTGCTCGGCCGTCCAGGCCGCGACAGCTTGGTGGTCCATTTGGCGCGGTCGAGATCGAGCGCCGAGGTGGGCGTGTTATCACCGTGTCGCCGCTTGGTCCAGGACCAGCGGTAGTTGCTATTACAGTCGAACTGCTAGCGGCGCTCGGAGTTTCGAACATCATCGCGACAGGCATCGCTAGCGTGCTCGCAGCGCAGGAGATTCCGGGCGACGAGCCCTCAGGATTTGTTGTGGAGGCAGCCATTAGCAACGATTCGGTCTCATGTCGTTACGGTGATCGGTTACACGCAGACCCGGAACTGACGGACTTGCTTCGCCATGAGGTCGGCCTATCGACGGCGACCTCGTACTCGACGTCGACTCCCTTTCGGCTCGATGTCGCGGCAGCACTGGCGTCGGGGGCAAACCTCATCGAGATGGAGGCGGCTGCCTTCTTCAGCGTTTCGAACGAACTTGGGCTGTCGGCGGGGCTGGCGGTAGTTCCCAGTGACGTCACAACCGCGACAAGCTGGCATCCCTTGGATCCGGCAGTGGTCAATGCGCGAGTTGCGGCCTTGGCCGAGCGTTGCCGAGCCATCGCAGCCGATCTTCGATGACTGTGGTCAGCGCCGACTCGGCGCAGTCTCGATGCCCGGCCGCTCCACGGGTGGCCATTGTTCACGACTTTCTGGTCAGCCGAGGCGGAGCTGAGCGGGTTGCGCTGACGATGGCTCGTGCGTTTCCCGAGGCGCCGATTCACACCGCTTTGCACGACGCCGACGGCACTTTCGAAGGCTTCTCCGATCATCAGATTCGCCCGCTTCTGCTGGACAGGTTTCGAGTCTTTCGCCACCACCATCGACTGTCGCTTCCACTTTTGCAGGCCGCGTTCTCACGGCGGGTTATCGACGCCGATGTCGTCCTCTGTTCGAGCAGCGGGTTCGCTCACAACGTCTCGACTACTGGCCGAAAGGTGGTCTATTGCCACACACCGGCCAGGTGGCTCCACGACCAAGAGCGCTACCTCGACCGCTTCGGCCCCGCGGCGCGCACCTCGGCAAAGCTGCTAACGCGAGGTGCCCACCGACGTGACGTCCGAGCCATGCTTGGAGCCGACCGAATCTTGGCTAACTCGCGCACCATCGGCGATCACATTTCAGCCGTCTATGGCCGCAAGGCCGAGGTTGTCGCCCCCTGCTCCTCGCTTGCCCTCGACGACACGATCACACCCATCGAGGGCGTCACCCCTGGCTTCGTGCTCTGCCCGTCACGTGCGCTTGGATACAAACGCCTCGACGTCCTGGCCGCCGCGGCTAGTCGTGTACCGAGTATTCAGTTTGTTCAGGTCGGCGACGGCCCCGATTTGGCCCGCCTTCAACGGGGTTCGCCACCGAACCTTCGTTTTCTAGGAGAAGTCAGCGACGCCGAGCTGCGATGGGCCTATTCGAACGCCAGTGTCGTCGTTCTAACATCGGCCGAAGATTTTGGTCTGGTTCCCGTCGAGGCCACGGCGCACGGTCTGATGTCGATCGTGCCAGAGGCCCGCGGCCTGCTCGATCATGTCGAGGATGGAGTCAACGGATGGTTCTACTCCTTTGGTGACGACGAAAGCCTGGCCGAACTGGTTGAGTCCAAGTTCGATACCGCTGCTGTACCCCCAGTTACGGATCCGCTCGGGGAGCGTCGCTTTACGGCCGCGCTGCACCGGGTCGTCAGCGAGGTTGTCCGGTGATTGTCAATGGACGCTTTGTTCATTCTGAGCCCGGCGGCTTCAGGCGGTATGCGCTTGAAGTGTCGAGTCGGCTGCCAGATGTGACGGTCGCTGCGCCGCCCAAGCGTCTGGCTCGTGGGGCCGCTGGAAAGGTCTGGGAGCAGACCGCCCTGCTTTCCGAAGCCAAAGGCGATGTGCTGTGGAGCCCGGTCGGGAGTGGTCCCATAAGGCACAAACATCACATGGTGACGATCCACGATGTCGCATCGTTTCGACAGGACGGCGCAGTGGGCGGTCGTTTCGCCGCGGCTCAGCGTTGGCTCGTTCCGGCGCTGGTCGATGCTGCACAACTGGTAGTTGTCGACAGCCAAGCGGTGGCGGACGATCTCACTGAGCGATTCAAGATCTCGTCCGATCGAATGTCGGTCGTGGCACCTGGCATCTCCGAGGTTTTTCGCGAGGTTGGCCAGATGAGCCGCACCGACGCCCGCGTCGAGTTTGGGCCCGAACGTCTTGGAACCGACCGTGAACGGCCGCTCATCGGTGGCCTCGTTTCATCGATACCCCGCAAGAACTCAGCGGCGGTTCTCGACGCCCTCGGCACGTTGGTTGTAAGCGGTGAAGCGGACGCGGTGGTTGCAGGCTGGGACGGACCATCGCGCGTGTTCGGACGTCAAAGACGTCCTTCGAGCCCGTTGGTCGCCGACCTTGGCGCGCTGACCGAGCGCGATCTTGCCCTCTTCTATCGTTGCCTCGATGTGTTTGTTTGGCTTCCGAGTTACGAGGGGTTTGGGCTGCCAATCGTCGAATGCGCTGCCGTAGGAACGCCCGTCGTATGCACTCCGATGCCAGCAGCTGTCGAACAGGTCGGTCAGGATGTAGCCATGGCTCGAGACGTCGAAGAAGCGGTGTCGGCGGTTCGGCGGCTGCTCGCCGACCGCTCAGCGGCCGTCGACATGGCTGAGCGCGCGGCGGTCGCGGTAGCTGATCTGACGTGGGATCTAACCT
>JAADHX010000414.1 GCA_013151655.1 Actinomycetota bacterium | reverse complement strand
AGGGAACGAAGCTTCAGCTTCCCGTCTACGCGCTAGCGGCCCGCCGGGCCCATGGTCGCACCGACACACCCGTCCACGCCTATTACTGGTTCATCACCCGAAAGGCCAAGTACCGCGATATCGGCTACGTCGTCGACAATGAGGTGATGGCACGGTTCGACCACATCGTGGCCACCGTTCTCGACGGCTTAGAAACTGGAACGTTCCCGGCGAGACCTAGCGGTGAGAGTTATGAGTTCTACGTCAGCTGCGAGTACTGCGACCCCGACCATCTTGGCACTGCCGCTCGGCGCCGCGAGTGGGAACGCAAACGAGACGACCCTGCGCTACGCGCCTACCGAGAGCTAGCCGAGCCAGAGTCACTTCTGGAACCGACTCATGGATGAACAGCTCGGTCTCTTCGGATCGCCCGAAAACAAGCCAACCAAGGACGAGCCAGCCGTTCACAAGCCGGGCCACGATAGAACGCCCTCCGATGAGTCAGCTAGGCAAAGAGTTCGCGAGTCGCTCGACGAAACACTGTTCGTAGAAGCAGGTGCTGGTTCTGGCAAGACCAGCGCACTCGTCGATCGTGTTGTGCAGCTGGTGCTGAGCGGAGTCGAGATCCGCCACATCGCAGCCATCACCTTCACCGAGAAGGCCGCACTCGAACTGCGAGACCGAATCCGACGCGAGTTTGAAGAGTTAGCGCACTCGACCCAAGAACCAGCAACGGCCGAGCTGTGCGCTGTGGCCCTCGACCAACTCGACTCGGCGGCGATCTCAACGCTCCATGCGTTCGCACAACGAATTCTCGGCGAGCACGCAGTGGAAGCTGGTCTTCCACCGAGTATCGAGGTACTAGACGAGATCAGCAGCCAGGTTTCGTTCGATCAACGCTGGCGAGAGTTCATCGACGAACTGCTCGACGATCCAAACAACGCCGACTTAGTCCTTCTAGCCGACGTCCTCAACGTCAAACTCGATACGCACCTTCGTGACGTCGCCGATGCTTTTCTCGACAACTGGGACCTCGTCGCCACTCGAGTCGGCCCGGCCGAAGATCCGGGCCGACCTCGTATTGCCGGTATCTCTAGCATCGTCGATTCAGTCGAGCAGATGATCGATTCCTGCACCGATCCCGAGGACAAGTTGCTCGGCTCCATCGAGGCGCTTACCAACTGGCGGCGCGAACTCGACGACACCGACGACTGGCTCGATCTTGTCGCTCTCTTGCGAGATCCAGGTGTCAAAGGGAGCAGCTTCGGACGCGCTGGCAGCTGGCCAGACGTCGATGCCGTCAGGGACCTCATCAAGGCAGCACTCGCGGAGGCCGACAGTGAGATATCGCGGCTCGTCGACCGCACGATCCGATGCCTAGCCAACATCATCAAAGACTTCACCCTCGACCATGTCGAGGAGCGGCGAACCAGCGGCCGGCTCGAGTTCCACGACCTGTTGGTCATGGCCCGTCAGATGCTCCGCCACCCCCACCATGGAACCCAAGTTCGAGCCGCCGTCGCCAGGCGGTACACCCGCCTCTTGCTCGACGAGTTTCAAGACACCGACCCCATTCAGATCGAACTGGCGGTGCTGATCGCCAGCGACGACCCCGACGCTGGTTCGAAGCCCTGGTCGGACATCTCCACGCCGCCCGGCCGATTGTTCTTTGTGGGCGATCCCAAGCAGTCGATCTACCGATTCCGTCGCGCCGACGTAGCGCTATTTCTTGAGGCTCGCGACTCGTTCGCTCAGGTTCCGCTAACTCTCGACACGAACTTTCGTACCGTCGAACCGGTCATCGACTGGGTCAACGGAATTTTCGAACAACTGATCCGTCCAGAGACTGGCCGACAGCCCCGATACCAACCCCTACAGGCCTGGCGAGACGCCAACCCGGCGACAACACAGGCAGTCACGGTCCTGGGGGCGGCCGAGCACGGCGAACTTAGTGCCGAAAATCTTCGCCGGGCCGAAGCAGAGGACGTAGCCGCCATCGCGAGAGTTGCGCTCGACGAAGGGTGGCTCGTCGACGACGATACGCCGCGGGGTGAACCACCGCGCTGGAGGCCGGCACAGCCAAGCGACATCACAATCCTGTTGCCAGCCCGAACATCACTTCACGCTCTCGAACGGGCCCTCGACGCCGAGGGCCTCGACTACCGGGCCGAAACTTCGTCTTTGGTCTGGAGCACAACCGAGATACGTGAGCTCATGGCCGTGTTGCGCGCCATCGACGATCCCACCGACGAACTGTCGATAGTGACGGCGTTGCGGTCTGCTGTCTATGGGTGCGGCGACGACGACCTCTACCGCTGGTCGAAGGTGCACAAGGGCCCGTGGAATCACCAACATGAGCCTCCGCACGATGTTGCCGCTGACGATCCTGTAGCTGTAGCCATGGCCCACCTGCGCGAGATGCACCAGCTACGAATGTGGATCGCACCGAGCGCGCTCGTCGAACGTATCGTAAGAGAGCGTCGTCTACTCGAACTAGGCGTGGCCAGAGGCCGATCTCGAGATGTTTGGCGGCGCCTTCGGTTCGTACAAGACCAAGCCAGGGCCTACGTCGATAGCGAGGGAGGTGGTCTTCGCCAGTTCGTGGCTTGGGCCACTCTTCAAAGCGCCGAGGGGTCCCGAGTGGCCGAGACGCTCCTTCCCGAGACCGACGCCGACGCAATTCGCATCATGACCATTCATGGTTCGAAGGGTCTCGAGTTTCCCATCACCATCCTCTCTGGGCTCACAACAAGAGGCGGGCGGCGTCGGCCCGGAGTTCAGGTCGCATTCCCCGCCGACGGCGGTTCCGTGATCAAGATGGGCAAAGACCTGGCAACTGCCGACTACGACGCCTTCAAACCAATCGATGAACAGATGGATCATCTCGAGCGGCTCCGGCTCCTCTATGTAGGGGCCACCCGGGCCAGGGATCATCTCGTCGTTTCGCTCCACCGTCCAGCGAAAACCAAGACCAAGGCCAAGTCGGGCGAGCCACCAGCGCAGGCGTCGTTGTCGGCCGCACAGCTGTTGTACGGCGCCGCAGTAGTTTCCGGCGTGAGCCACCGCGAGTTCTCCAAACCAGTCGCGAAGGCTGCACCGGCATCAATCACGAAGCCGACCACTGGGCCGACAAAGGGGCCTAACGCTACCCACTCGAGTCGAACGCGACCGGTCGGTGGAACTCAACTCAATCGGGCAGATTGGGCCCGGGAACGAAACGTTGCGCTCGAGCGCTCAACCACAGCGTCAACCATTGGTGCCACCACCGTTGCCAAACGAGCCCAGCAACTAACGCAAGCTCCGTCGACAGACCCTGGCCTCGACAAGGGTCCGCGCGACCTCGACCTTCCGCCCTGGAACAAAGGCCGATATGGCACAGCTATCGGCCGCGCCGTCCACGCTGTGCTTCAAACCGTGGATCTCGACACCGGTAGCGGGCTCGAAGTAACCGTTGCCGCCCAGGCTGCGGCCGAGGGAGTCATCGGCAGAGAAGACATCATCGCCGACCTTACAAGAGCCGCTCTATATAGCGCTGTGGTACGAGAGGCGGTGCAGTTGCCCTACTGGCGCGAGACGTACGTCGCCGCGCCGATCGAGGACGGTGTGGTCGTTGAGGGCTATATCGACCTTCTTTACCGACGCTCCGACGGCCTGGTCGTAGTCGACTACAAGACCGACGCGATTGGCTCAGACGCCGAACTAGTCAGCCGCCTCGATAAATACGCCCTTCAGGGTGCTTCGTATGCGCTGGCGCTCGAACGAGCGACGGGTGAACAAGTGGCCGAGGTGGTTTTCTTGTTCCTGGCGCGCGATGGCTCGCGCACCGTCCCAGTCGACAACCTCAGTGTCTCCAAGGCAAGAGTGATAGCAACGCTCAAGGCCTCGCAGTCGACCTAATGTCCGAATCGGAGACGAACCCTTGACCAGCTCACTACGCAACCAGCTCGGCGACGAGCTAGGCGCCAAGTACCCGATCTTCGGGTTCGCGCATTCGCTCGACGCAGCTATTGCCATCACCAATGCCGGGGGAATCGGAATCTGGGGCGCTACTCGAAGTACCCCAGAAGAAATCGAGTCGAGCCTGTCGCGGATGAGCCGCGAACTGGGCGACAAGCCGTACGGGATCGACCTTGTCATACCCAGTGGCATGCCAGAGAAAGACAACCGGGCCGAGATCGAAGCCTCGATTCCCGCCGATCACCGAACCTTCATCGACCAGATCCGCTCCGACTACGGCGTGCCAGACGACGGCAAACCTGGTATGCGTTCGCGCTTTGTCCGCAGCGAAGAGATGGCCCGCGAACAAGTCGACGTTGCCCTCGATTCTGGACTCAAACTTCTGGCCCTCGGGATAGGCAGCCCAGAGTGGGTAATCGGACCAGCCAAGGAACGTGGGATCAAGATGGTCAGCCTCGTTGGTCAGCCCAAACATGCCGAACGGGCCCTCCGAGCCGGTGCCGACATTCTTGTAGCACAGGGCTACGATGCCGGCGCTCATACCGGAACGGTCGGCACCTACTCGCTGGTTCCTCGCATCGTCGACGTCGCCGGAGAGACGCCGGTCGTGGCCGCAGGCGGCGTTGCTACCGGCCGCCACATAGCCGCGGCCATGGCCCTCGGCGCCGTCGGTGTCTGGCTCGGAACGGCCTGGCTCGTGTGCGAAGAGTCCCACACTGAACCCGAGATTCTGGCCAAGTTACTCGCAGCTGAAAGCGCAGATACGGTCATCTCGCGCGCCGACAGCGGGAAGACCCTCCGCCAAATTCGCACCTCTTGGTCCGATCTCTGGAGCACCGAGGACGCACCAACGCCTCTAAGGATGCCCTATCAAGACATCCTGGTCGGCGACCTTCTCGGACAAATAGAGCGGCACCGCATTGAGCCCCTAATGCACTCGCCCGCCGGGCAAAGCATCGCCTATTTCGACAAGCCAACGACGGTGCGAGCCGTGATGAACGATCTCGTCGACGAGACCGAAACGGCACTCGCT
>JAADHX010000273.1 GCA_013151655.1 Actinomycetota bacterium | reverse complement strand
GCCAATCGCAAAGTTGGACACGATCAAACAACGGCTCCGGTCGAACAGTTCTGCCATCGATGCGACCATGTCGTCGCCGACGCCGCTAGCCCCGACCACGATGTCGAGACCTGCCGAGGCAGCCCACCGCATATGGTCTGAGGCCGAATCGCCAACCGTTAAGTCGAGCAGGCAATCAATCTCGGCGGGGTCAAGGTGTTCGACGGTGCCAGCCACAACGACATCCTCAACACCGGGTACGAGGTCGGCAACCATCGACCCGTGATGATTCCGGCTTACGACCGCCACCAGTCGCAGATCGGGATCCGCGTCAACAGCAGCAACCGCAGCGCGACCCATTCGGCCCGAACCTCCCAGAACCGCTATCCGTTTCGCCACGTACACCACATCCAGATCAGGCCAGGGCAGACGCCCTGACTAGAAACACCTGCAACAACATCGTCGCAGAATCGAATCAGGCCAGGGCAGACGCCCTGGCCTGATCATGACATGTTAGTGGCGAAACTAGCTACGCCTTTATAGCCAACTCGCCACCGTCTGCCGTCTGAGTTAAGGCTAGCGACGGCGGCGACGACGGCGTTGTCCGCCACCACCAGCCGGAGCCGGGCCGAGGTCGCCAAACTGTTCGGCCGCCTTTGCGTCGAATGACTCGCCGAAGTTGACATCAACTCGATCGGCTGAGTCCGCTGATGACACGGCATCGTCGGCAACTACTTCTGCCTGCGCTGGCTCAGACTCTTCGCTTGCGTTGTCGGTGCTCTTCTCAGCAGCGAGTGGCTTAGCCGCGGAGTCGTCGGACGGGCTCGCCGCAGCCGCGGGGGTAGGGGCGGGGGCATCGCCAGCAAGCGAGAGCGACAGCTTGCCGTTTGGATCGATGTCGTCGACCTTTACAGGCACGACATCGCCGAGGCTAAGAACATCCTCGACCTTGTCTATACGCTTCCCGCCACCGATCTTGGAGATGTGAAGCAGACCATCGGTGCCAGGCAAGATGTTGACGAACGCACCGAACTTGGTGATGTTCACGACTCGACCGTCGTACACCTCGCCAACGTTGGCTGTTGGTGGGTTGATGATGAGCCGGATCTGACGTTCGGCCTCATCGACCACCGCGCGGTCGACAGCAGAGATAGCTACTGTCCCGACAGTGCCATCGTCATCGACGCTGATATCGGCACCGGTTTCTTCTTGAATCTGATTGATCACCTTGCCACGTGGACCGATGACCTCGCCGATCTTGTCGATCGGAATCTCGAAGCTGACAATCTTGGGGGCACTGGCACCCACATCGGCCCGAGGCTCGGCAATCGCGCCGGCCATAACTTCAAGGATCTGCATACGAGCATCGCGTGCCTGCTGCAAGGCGTTAGCCAGAACGTCGGCTGGAATGCCTTCGATCTTGGTGTCGAGCTGAAGGGCAGTAATGGTGTCGGCAGTCCCAGCGACCTTGAAGTCCATGTCGCCAAAGGCGTCCTCGGCACCGAGAATGTCGGTGAGGGTCGTGTACTTGCCATCGGCATGAACAAGACCCATCGCAATGCCAGACACGGCAGCCTTGATCGGAACCCCAGCGTCCATCAGTGACAGAGATGACGCACAAACCGAGCCCATCGAGGTAGAGCCGTTCGAGGAAAGAGCGTCGGACACCAAACGAAGGGCGTACGGGAACTCTTCCTTCGATGGAATCACCGGAATCAAGGCACGTTCGGCGAGGGCACCGTGGCCGATCTCGCGGCGCTTTGGTCCACGCATGAAACCAGCTTCGCCCGTTGAGAACGGTGGGAAGTTGTAATGGTGCATGTAGCGCTTGCGGTTGGTCGGGTTCAGCGTGTCGATGAGCTGTTCCATGCGCGACATGCCCAAAGTGGTCACGTTGAGCACCTGAGTCTCGCCACGTTGGAACAACGCCGAACCGTGTGCTGTTGGCAAGAAGCCAACCTCAGACGACAACTCACGCACCTCGTTGGTGGCCCGGCCGTCGATGCGGAAACCGTTTTCGACGATTCGCCTGCGTACGATTTCTTTGGTGATGGCCCGAATGGCGCCCGATACCTGCTTGGCACCGTTGGCGACCTCGGCCATCTCGGTCTCGAGCTCGGCCTTGACAGCAGCAGTAACTTCGCTCTGGGCTAGGTCGCGGTCGGCCTTGTCGGCGATGGACATAACTTCGGTAAGACGAGGTGCTGCAACTTCACGAACCCGGTCGAGGACTTCGTCGGAGTAGTCAGAAGATTCGATCCAGTTCATCGTGCCCGGATCGCCAAGAGCGGTTCGAAGCGACTTTTGAAGCTCGACGATGTCGTCGATCCACTGCTTGGAAGCTTCGAGCCCGCTAGCTAGAACCTCTTCGGTGACCTTAGGCGCACCCTCGGCGAAGTAGTCGAACGACTTCTCGGTGCCACCGGCTTCGACCATCATTACGGCAACTTCGCCACTATCGAGCTGGCGTCCAGCCACGACCATTTCGAAGGTGGACGCTTCGCCTTGTTCGAAAGTTGGGAACGGAATCCAGGTGCCGTCGACCGACCAAGCGAGACGGACGGCCGCCACAGGAGACTCGAACGGAATATCGCTAGTCCACAACGCAGCTGATGCTCCGTTGAGGGCAACAACGTCGTATGGGTTCTCACCATCGACACCCAAAATGGTGCCAACAACGTGAGTGTCGTGACGGTACTTGGATGGGAAGTTAGGGCGCAAAGGCCGGTCGATCAGGCGACAGGTCAAGATGGCGTCCTCAGACGCACGGCCCTCACGACGAAAGAACGACCCTGGGATTCGACCAGCGGCATACATGCGCTCTTCGATATCGACGGTGAGTGGGAAGAAGTCGGCCCCATCACGTGGTTTGGACGATGCAGTTGCGGTCACAAGGACCTGGGTGTTGCCGATACGGGCGGTTACTGCGCCATTCGCAAGCCCGGCAAGTTTGCCAGCTTCGAACGACAGCGTCTTGTCGGTCCCAGAGATCTGGGTCGACACGGTAATGGCTTCAGCCATTGTTTCTCCATTTCGTTGGGCAGGACCTTCCTGCCCGGTATTTGTTTCGAATTGTTTGAAATTGAATCGCTTCGCATTGCCAGGCAATCACAAGCGGCACCAAACTCGCGGGGCCCCACCACTGTGCAGTGAGATTCCTCCGAAGGTTCGAAGACGCGGGATGCGATTCCTCGGTATGGAAGGTAGGCACGACGCGACAAAGCGGCCGAAACGGCCGCTTTGTGGTCGTGGCTCAGCGACGAAGGCCGAGCTTAGAAATTATCGAGCGGTAACGCTCTACGTCGTTGTCGTTCAAGTAGTCGAGGAGGCGGCGACGTTTGCCGACCATCATCAACAGGCCTCTGCGGCCGTGGTGGTCTTTCTTGTGAACCTTGAAGTGTTCGGTGAGGTGGGTGATACGACCAGTGAGAAGCGCAATCTGCACCTCGGGCGAGCCGGTGTCGGCATCGTGGAGGCGGTGCTCTGTGATCGTGGCGGATTTATCTGACATAAGAAGTTCTCGTAACGTACGACCGCGTCGGGCGGCCACATCTGTAGTTGGGGCGAATGTTCGATTGAAGATTCAACCGTTTGCACGGGTGTTTACTGTCTGCGTGAGTCGGTGCAACGCCCCGTGGCACGCAAGCCGTGAATGGTAGCAGCAGAGCGTCGAGCTCACCACTGCCCAACGCCAATTTCTGGTCGATCAGCCAAGGGCCGCCGAGGCCGCATCGATGTCTTTGTGAAGCTGGTCGGTCAGGTCTTCGATCGAATCGAATCGTTTCTCGCCCCGAAGGCGGTCGATAAAGCGAACTTTGGCTACCTCTCCGTATAGGTCGCCACGAAAACCGATCAGGTGAGCCTCGACGAGTGGCCTGTCGGCAAACTCATAAAACGTCGGCCTACGTCCGACGTTTACTGCCGCTGGGTACACCGACCCATCAGGTCGTTCGTAGTACGCGGCGTACACACCCTCGGCTGGCAATTGATACTGGACATCGGTCGGCACATTAGCCGTCGGGAATCCAATGGTTCGGCCCCGACGATCGCCAGTGCGAACGATTCCGCGGGCCTCAAATGGGCGCCCCAACAACCGTTGCGCCTTGCTGACATCGCCCGCAGTTAGTGCTGCCCGAATCTCGGTCGAAGAAATTACCTCGGCGTCGTGAGACAACTGCCTAACTAGCGGTAGCCCAATCACATCGAAGCCACCGCCGAGACCTATCTCTGCGAGAAGCTCAACATTGCCCCGGCGATCCCTACCGAAGTGGAAGTCTGCCCCCACAACCACCGACGTTGCGTTAAGGCAACCGAGCAGAACCTCTTCGACGAAGTCCTCGGGTGAAACCTGCGACTGGGCCTCGTCAAAGCCGATGATCACGGCGTAGTCGACGCCGGTCTCGGCTAACAACTCGAGCTTCTGATCGAGATCGCACAACAAGAGTGGTGCCGAGTCTGGCCGAACAATCGAAGCCGGGTGCACGTCGAACGATACGACCGCAGTCTTGGCGTTTCGCTCGGCCGCTATTCGGTGCATCTCGGCAACAACAGCGCGGTGGCCGCGATGAACACCGTCGTACTGACCAATGGTGACAACGGTGCCCTGGTCGGGCCGCGGGCACCAGTCGATGTCTCGGATAACTTCCACGTCAATAACGCTACCGGGCGGGCATCACGACGCCGGGTTTGACCCGGCCATCATCGGTGCGTTCGTGCACGGCAAGAAGTTCGCCGGCGTCAGTGATCAGGCGCCAAGGCCCATCGCCGTCGGGAACATCGGACAGCCAGCCACCGTTGGAAATGCTGGCCACCTCGGTGTCATCAACAGTAATCAGATCGAGGTCGCTCAGCCCGTCGCTCATCGACATCAGCTCGAGCGAGCCAAGTTGGCTGCAACGATCGGCAACATAGGATCCGATGCGAGTCCGACGCAGGTTCCTCAAGTGCGCTCCGCCCCCAAGCAGTTCTCCCAGATCGGCAGCCAAACTACGAATGTAGGTA
>JAADHX010000194.1 GCA_013151655.1 Actinomycetota bacterium | reverse complement strand
CAGCTTGAAGACTTCGCCCGGAAGACTTACACGCCGATTGGTTTCCTCTTCCTTGATGAACCACCAGTAGAAGAGGTCCCGATCCCGGACTTTCGCACTATTCGACATACACCCGTTGGCGGACCGACCGGTCGGGTATCGGCCAACCTGCTCGACACCGTGTATGTGTGTCAGGCGCGACAAGAGTGGTATCGCGACAATCAACTTCTCAACGGCGAGTCCCCACTCCAGTTCGTGGGGAGCGCAACGTTGTCGTCTCCGATAGTCGAAGTTGCCGAGCAGATGAGCCAGGTGCTCGATTGGTCGCCCGAGATTCGCCGTCGACTTAGCAGCTGGGATCTGGCTCTCACGCGCCTACGCGAAAATGCCGAGATTGCTGGCGTCCTTGTGATGATCAGCGGTATCGCGGGCTCCAACACGCGCCGCAAGCTCGATCCTGAGGAGTTTCGTGGCTTTGCCCTCGCCGACCCGCATGCAGCGCTCGTTTTCGTAAACGGCGCCGACTCCAAGCCGGCACAGATCTTCACACTTGCTCACGAGCTTGCTCATCTGTGGCTTGGCCAAACTGCCCTCTCCGATGTCGTGCCAGAATCGGCCCGCTCCTATGACGAGGAGCGATGGTGCAACCGGGTCGCGGCCGAGTTGCTTGTGCCGATGGAGGAGTTTGAGCTTGCACTCGACGACGGCAGCGACATCGGCGCGCAACTCCAGCCGCTTGCCGAACGCTTCCGGGTGTCGACTCAGGTCATTCTTGGACGAATGCGCGAGATCGGAGCACTGAGCTGGGATCAGTTCATGGTTGAGCTGCGAATAGAAAATGAACGGGTCGCCGAGACAATCTCGCGACGCGGATCCGGCGGGAACTACTACAACACCAAGCCGGTACAGGTTGGCAAGCGGTTCGCCCGCGAAGTGATCGCGAGCACCCTTGAAGGCCGAACGACCTACACCGAGGCATTCCGACTGCTCGATGTGAAAAAGACGTCGACCCTTCACGGACTCGGCAAACAGCTTGGAGTGCTGTAGTGGCCTACCTACTCGACTCCGACGTGTTCATCAGGGCCAAGAATGACCACTACGGCTTCGACTTCTGCCCCGGCTTCTGGGAATGGTTGGACCACGCCACCGCTTCCGGCGCGGTCTACGAACCCTTTCCAGATGTTGCGCGCAGAATCAGTGCGTCTGGTGCTGGAGTAGGGCGACATCCACCCGGAGGTGGGTTGCCCCTAGTCTCGTCCCGAGGAACTTGAGGGTGGGCGGTGCGCCATCTTGCGACAGCGACCCCAATTCGCGCCCGCTGTCCCTGCTCGGTTAAACAATGCACATAGGCGTTCAGCGTCGGGTTGAATGGTGCGTCGATGCTTGTCTCGATCACTTCAACAACTCCTGACGCAACCGATCTCGGCTATCTGCTTCACAAACATCCTGATCGTGTGCGTTCTGTCAACGTTGGATTCGGCAAGGCGCATGTGTTCTACCCCGAGTCGGGTCCCGAACGCTGTACTGCAACGTTGCTTGTTGACGTCGACCCCATTGCGCTGAGCCGGAGGGGAAGGCGAAGCGCCGCGCAGACGCTTGAACCGTACGTCAATGACCGCCCCTACGTCGCGTCATCGATGCTGAGCGTCGCGCTGGGACGCGTTTACGGCACCGCTATGGCTGGAACGTGTGAGGCCCGGCCCGAACTCGTCGATCGTGAACTCGAACTCGAGATAGAGCTGCCAGTCCTTCCAGCGCGTGGAGGAGAGGACGTCGTTCGCCGATTGTTTGAACCTCTTGGGTATGACGTGGCATGTTCCGCCATAGCACTTGACGACCAGTTCCCAGATTGGGGAGACAGCCGCTACCTGTCGGTGACCCTCAGTGGGGTAAGCCCGATCCGGCGGGCGCTCGAGCACCTATACGTTCTGTTGCCCGTCCTCGACGACCGTAAGCACTACTGGATCGGTGAAGAGGAGATCGAGAAACTGCTCCGACGTGGTGGTGATTGGCTCGCGGCGCATCCAGAGGTGGAGATCATAACCCGTCGCTATTTGCGCTTCGGAAGCTTCGCCCGCGAGGCACTTGCGCAGCTCTCCGAAGGCATGGAAGACACCGATGCCGCCGACGAGGTTCAAGACATGGCAGAAGCCGTGCTCGAGAAGCCGCTCAGCCTCAACGAACAGCGACTGCACGCCGTGGCTGATGCGGTTGTCGCCGCGGGCGGCGGTCGGGTCGTCGACCTTGGCTGCGGAGAAGGCAGGTTCATCGAGCGGCTACTTGCGGAAGCCTCTGTCTCTCACGTGCTGGGGATGGATGTGTCGATCGGTGCTCTCGAACGTGCGGAGAAACGGCTAAGACTCGACGAGATGTCGGAGCGTCGGCGTGAGCGCGTTGCATTGATTCAGGGTGCTCTTACGTATACCGATGACCGCATTCAGGGGTTTGATGTCGCAACCGTGATAGAGGTGATCGAGCACGTCGACGTTGAGCGGCTCGATGTGTTGAGCCGTGTGCTTTTTGGGCACGCTGCGCCATCAACTGTGATCGTGACAACACCAAACGTCGAGTACAACGTGCACTTCGAACAACTGGGCCCTTCGAGCCCTCGGCACCGAGACCACCGTTTCGAATGGACTCGGTCCCAATTCCAAGAATGGGCAGCGGCGATCGGTAGTGAGTACGGATATCGAGCGGAGTTCTTGCCCATAGGGCCCTCTGGCGAGGTCACGGGACCGCCGACGCAAATGGCGATCTTCCATCGGGCTCAGAAGGCGAGTTCATGAGGGAGTCAGTCGTAGGCATTGAGGTTCCAGAAGTTGGACTCGTGATCCTCTGCGGAGCTTCGGGCTCAGGGAAGTCAACATTCGCCGGTAAACAGTTCGCCAGTACCGAAGTCGTCTCAAGCGACCAATGTCGGGCATTGGTTGGCGACGATGAGACCGACCAGTCGGTGACCGAACCGGCATTCGCGCTGTTACACGACATCGTCGACAAGCGTCTCCAAGTCGGTCGCTTCACCGTTGTCGACGCTACAAATGTGAAGCCCCAAGATCGCAAGTCGCTCATTGATCTCGCACGAAAGTGGGATGTGCTCGTAACCGCAATCGTCTTCGATCTTGCACTCGATGTGTGCCTTCAACGTAACGCTGCCCGTGAAGATCGTCAGACACCCGAGCATGCAATCAGGCGACAACACAAGGCGCTTCGCAAGTCATCGAAGCGACTCCGTGCCCAAGGCTTCCACCGGGTTCACACTCTGAGTACGCCTGCGGAACTCGAAGCCGTCTCAGTAACGCGAACCAGACTGTGGACCGATCGGCGCGACGACATGGGGCCGTTCGACATCATTGGGGATGTGCACGGTTGTCACACCGAGCTACTCGCACTCCTCGAACAGCTTGGCTATGACACGACGTCGGACCCGATTTCGCACAACGAAGAACGTCGGGTGATATTCCTCGGTGACCTCGTCGATCGTGGCCCCGGGGTACCAGAGGTGCTGGATATCGCGATGTCGATGGTCAACGCTGGAACGGCGCTGTGCATTCTCGGGAATCACGAGAACAAGCTCGGTCGTGCGCTTGCTGGTCGCGATGTGCACGTGACTCATGGTCTCGGCGAGTCACTGGAGCAGCTCGACAAGCGCTCGGTCGAGTACCGACAGCTCGTAGCAGACTTCATCGACGGCCTGGTGAGCCACTACGTGTTGGATGGTGGCAAGTTGGTTGTCGCCCACGCAGGCCTTCCTGAGCGTTATCACGGCAGGGCCTCTGGCCGGGTCCGGAGTATTGCGCTCTATGGAGACACCGACGGTGAGACCGACGAGTACGGTCTCCCAATTCGGTACGAATGGGCAGAGGACTATCGCGGCAAAGCCGCAGTGGTCTACGGCCACACACCAGTCCCGAGCGCAGAATGGTCGAACAACACGATCTGCCTTGACACTGGCTCGGTGTTTGGCGGCGAGCTCACGGCGCTGAGATGGCCGGAGAAGGAACTGGTTTCTGTTGAAGCGGTCGAGGAGTACTACGAGCCGATCCGGCCGCTTGTTATCGAGCCCGTTGAGCGACCACCGCTCTTGTTAGACGTCAGCGATGTGTTGGGAAAGAACTACATCGAGACCGAGCTCGCTGGTCGACTCACCATTGAGTCAGAGCGGACGAGTGCAGCGCTCGAAGTGATGAGCCGCTTTGCGGTCGATCCAAGATGGCTCGTCCACCTTCCGCCGACGATGGCACCTGTTGCCACAAGTCAACGGCCCGACTACCTCGAACATCCCGATCAGGCATTCGACTACTTCGCTCGGGCGGGCACTACGGAGGTCGTGTGCGAAGAGAAGCACATGGGTTCGCGGGCCGTGCTGATCTTCGCGAGGGACTCCGACACAGCGCTTGAGCGCTTCGGTGTCACCAACGCGGCCTCAGGCGTCATCGTGACTCGAACCGGGCGACCCTTTTTCGTCGACGAGGCGGCCACCGGAGCCCTGCTCGATGACGTGCGCGATGCCGCTGATCGGTCAGACCTGTGGGACTCACTATCAACCGACTGGCTGGTCATCGACGCCGAGATCCTACCCTGGTCGGCCAAGGCAAAAGAGCTACTGCAACGCCAATACGCCGCAACGGGCGCAGCCGCATCAACGATGCTCCCCGCAGCCGAATCGGCCCTCGCTGCGGCAGTTGTTCGGGGTGTAGACCTTGGCGAACTGAAGGACAAAATCTCAAGCCGGGTCGCCCACGTCGGGTCCTACGTCGAGGCCTACCGTCAGTACTGCTGGGAGACCGACGGAGTCGACGGAATCGAGATTGCACCCTTCCAAATCCTGGCAGCGGAGGGCGAGGTGCTCGCGCGTCGACCCCACCGGTGGCACCTCGAAACGATCGACGCTCTCATCGAGAAGTTGCCGAAACGGTTTCGTCGAACAGAGCGGCGCTTCGTCGACCTTGGTGACGAAACCCAAGTTGCGGCGGCCACCCAATGGTGGGCGGAGTCGACAAACTCAGGCG
>JAADHX010000124.1 GCA_013151655.1 Actinomycetota bacterium | reverse complement strand
GGACCCTTCCAAGGCAGCCTCGGCAACATCACCCTCACCGCCCCCATAACCGCCATCACCACCCGCTAAACCAACACCCACAGCGGTCAACACCCAAAACGCTGCTGACGCCCATTTAGCAGGAACGTCGGCCGAGGTGACACAAAGACACGTCCGCTAGTTCGGTTGACGCACCATCGTCGTTAGCAGGGGTCCTTGGCTGTCGGGTCGAAGCTCGGCGGTTGGCTCGAAGCCAAGTCGTTCGTAGAAACCTATATTTCGCGGGTTCGAGGACTCGAGATATGCCAGTTCGCCGGTGGTGTCGCAGGTACGGAGCACCGGCTCAATCACCTTGGCTCCCGCACCTGACCCTGGCCGCGACGCTCCAATGAGGCTCAGATACCAATGCGGTTCTGCTGGGCGACAGTTGCGAACTTCGCCGAAGAACGCGCCAATCTCGGCGGCCCGCACAGGCTGGGCGCCAAAGATCAGCGCCCCGATTAGTTGTCCTGTTGACCCTGCTGAGAAGTCGCGGCCCGGCGCGGCCCAGAGAGCGGCGGCACCAAGATCCGGAGTCACATAGCACTGTCCGGAAGCGGCACTCGACTTGACCACCAAGCTCATGAAGAAGTTGACAAGAGCCGGTCGGGTTGTGTCGTCGTCGAATATCCAAACGAAAGCCGGGTCCTGGGCAAAGGCCGAACCGATCACCGCGGTCGCCGCTGAATGTTCGTCGGGGCGGACCAGACGCGCCGTCATGGCGACTAACCCCTACCGCGGTAGATCGACCGGCTGCCAAGAGAGTCCTTATTCAGCCGCTTCGAAAGGTGCAAGCCCTCAAGCACAAGCTCGACGGCACACGCAGCCACGGCTGGAGCCTCTGCATCGACGACACCTTCGATGGCGGCCTGGAGCGCAGGGTTACCCTCAAGCAATGCAACGTACTCGCCGACGGGCAAATCATCGCCGACATGCACCACCACGCCGTCTTCGAATCCGTCCACAACTTCTCGAAGCTCCTCAGTCGAGAAGCGGTTCTTGAACACTTCAAGCACCGCTTGGCGCAACATGTGGTCAATGATCTGACCATCCCGGCCATCTTCCATCGACTCAATTTCGATCTTGCCAGATGTCGACGCAGCCAAGGCATCAAGGTCGCTGACCCGCGGCACAACATGGCTCTCGCCCTGAGCTAGAGCTCGACGGGCCGCGTTGGCTACGAGCACTTCAAGGTTCGACACAGTCATCCGAACCGAAACACCAGACCGTTGGTTCACGTGCGGGCTAGCACGCGCCACATGACTGAACGTCGTGACGATCTCGGTCATGACCTCAGGCACAGTGACCGTTATGCCCTCGGCATCGAGGAAGTGAGCTTCCTGGAGCGCAATAGCCATCTCGGTTTCGACTTCGAGCGGGTAATGAGTGCGGATCTGGCTGCCGAAACGGTCCTTCAGGGGCGTGATCAACCGGCCTCGGTTGGTGTAGTCCTCGGGGTTGGCCGACGCCACGAGCATGACATCGAGCGGAAGGCGAACCTTGTAACCACGAACCTGCACATCCCGCTCTTCGAGAACGTTCAAAAGCCCAACTTGGATTCGCTCGGCCAGGTCGGGTAGCTCGTTGATCGCGAATATGCCTCGGTTAGTTCGAGGAATCAAACCATAGTGAAGCGTCAGCTCGTCAGACAGGTACCGACCCTCGGCCACCTTGATCGGGTCGACTTCGCCGATTAGGTCGGCGATTGAGGTATCAGGAGTCGCCAACTTCTCACCAAAACGATCGTCGCGGTGAACCCAGTCGATCCGGGTCTCATCGCCATCGCCGGCCAGCAGGTCCTTGGCATAACGCGACACCGGGGCGTAGGGATCGTCGTTGATTTCGGACCCAGCAACGATAGGCATCCACTCGTCGAGAAGGTTCGTCAGAGAACGAATCATCCGCGTCTTAGCCTGGCCACGCTCGCCGAGAAAGATCACGTCGTGCCCAGCGAGAATTGCGTTCTCGAGCTGAGGCAAGACGGTGTTCTCGTAGCCGAGCACTCCATCGAAAAGGGCCTCGCCAGCAACGACTTTGGCCACGGCGTTGTTGCGCAACTCTTCTTTGACGGGGAGCGACGCCCATCCGCTCGCACGAAGTTCGCCCAGAGTCATTGGTCGGTTCATGGAGCGACCCTATCTGTCTCTCGGCCGCTGGCCCTATCCGTCTCTCGGCCGCTGGCCCTATCCGTCTCTCGGCCGCTGGCCCTGGCTGCGCGCTGTTCACGGACAACCCAGTGGCGTACCGTCGCGCAACAATGTCCGATGCCACCGCCAACCGCGTCGAGCTCACCGATCACTGGGTAGCTACGATTCCCGACGAAGGCCTCAGGCGCGCCTACCCAGACATTCACCACAACGACACCGCATGGACGCCCATCGCTGTTCCCGGTCTTTGGCGAGACGTCCCGGAGTTCTCCCAAGCCGAGGCAGTCCTCTATCGCAACAAGTTCGATCGAGACACCGCAACTTCAGGAACCCGGACATGGCTGGGGTTCGACGGACTCTGCTACCAAGGCGACATCTGGCTGGATGGCACCTACCTTGGCGACACCGAAGGCTACTTCGCGCCTCATGTGTTCGAGATAACCGACCAAATCGCCGAATCGACCAGCCACGTCCTGGCCCTAGAAGCCGTGTGTCGCACACCAACCGATCTCACGGCGAAACGGAACATCACAGGCATCCTTCAGCACTGGGACAACCTCGACCCATCGCTAAACCCAGGGGGGTTGTGGCGAAGCGTATGGCTCGAAGACACCGGCCCGGTACGAATTTCCACCCTCCGAATATCGGTAGTCGAGGCCGACGCCGAACGGGCGATCGTCGAGTTCAACGCCACGCTCGACTGCATCGCCACACACACCGTCAATCTTCACACCTTCATAGACCCTTCGGCTAACACTGCGGGCTCAGGTGAGGTCGCGCACAGCATCGACGAACACGTGTTGTCAGCCGGCCAAAACCAGATCGAGTGGCGAATCGCTATCGACGAACCGAACCTGTGGTGGCCTCACGCTCTTGGCGAACCAACGCTCCACGACATCAGGGTCGATGTGCGACTGGCCGGGTCCGTTAGCCACTCGCGTAAACGTCGCGTCGGCTTTAGGTCGATCGAACTTCGAAACTGGATCGCCTCGGTCAACGGCGAACGTCTCCACCTCAAGGGCACGAACCTAGGCCCGGTTAAAGCAGACCTCAGCAAGATCACCGCCGACGACTGCGCCGAAACACTGCAATCGGTGCGCGACTTCGGACTGGATCTGGTTCGAATTCATGGCCACATCGCGCCGCCCGAACTTTACCGAGAAGCAGATCGGCTCGGTTTGCTGGTGTGGCAAGACTTCCCATTGCAATGGTCGTACGCGCGTGGCATCAAACCCGAAGCTGAACGCCAAGCAACGGCCATGGTCGACCAGCTAGCCCATCACCCGTCGATCATCATCTGGTGCGGACACAACGAACCAACCCCTCAAACAGCTAGACCAGGGCACCGAGATGATGCCGAGCCCCACAACCGGTTCTTTCGTCGCGGCGTGCTCCAACAAGAACTCCCATCTTGGAACCGCACCGTGCTCGACCGGGCAGTCAAGAAGGCCATCCAATCAGCCGACCCGTCACGACCGGTAATCCCACACAGCGGCGTGTTACCCCATCCACCCCAACTCGACGGCACCGACAGCCACCTGTACTTCGGCTGGTTCCAAGGCGAGGCCGACGGCCTGGGGGCACTGGCGGCTCGAATACCTCGAATGACAAGATTTGTCAGCGAATTCGGAGCCCAATCGGTGCCGGAACTGGCCACCATCGAAATGGCAGAGCTCGAGAACGCACCACTAAGCGAAATCAACTGGGAGTACCTAACCGACACCCTCGGTCTTCACTACGACATCGCCAAGGTCCGCCTGCCGTTCTCTGCATACACGACCTTTGGCCAATGGGCCCAAGCAACACGCGACCATCACTGCGACGTCATCACTCGTCAGATCGAGACTCTTCGCCGGCTCAAGTACCGGCCAAACGGAGGCTGGTGCCAGTTCTATTTTGCCGATGCTCAGCCGGCAATCTCGTGTTCCGTGATCGACCACACCGGCCACGAAAAGCAGGCGGCCGCGGCGTTGAGATCAGGGTGCGCGCCGGTGCTTCCGCTCGCCGACCCGCTCCCTGTTCTGTCAGCAGCTGGAGCAGACCAACGTCAGCGTTTGCATGTCGTGTCCGACCTGCGCGATGCCCTAGATGATGCCAGGCTCGAAGTTACCCTGAGGTCGAGCTTGGGCGAACGTCGTTGGCGTTTCGACGGACCTATTCCCGCCGACGATGTGGTCAAGATCGGCGACATCAGCTGGAAGAGCCCAACAACCAACGAGCGGGTCGAAGTTGAGCTGCGCTTACTAGCCGACGGCATCGATGCGGTCAGCACTTACTCGACAAGAATCGACAACAGACTTGGCGTTACCCGCTGAACTGGGTATTTCGGTTCAAGTTCTGGAACGACCTCATACGCGAGTACCTTCGAGGGGTGACATTTGCCCCGATTGCCTCACGTCTCACCATCCAGCGAAAGCACCATTAATGGCCGCTACCTCGACTGCCAGATCGCAAACCGCCCCGATCAGGCCAGCACCGCGAAGGGCCCTCCCGTGGCCCATTCAGTTCTATCGATCGGCAATAGGCCGCAAATGGGTTATGGCGGCCACAGGCCTCATGCTTGTCGGGTTTGTTGTCTTCCATATGCTCGGCAACTTCAAGGCCTATCTAGGGCCAGCGAGCATCAACGAGTACGGCGAAGCTCTACGCGACCTCGGTGGCCACCTAGTACCCCGAACGCACCTTCTTTGGGTAATGCGCATGGGCCTGATCGCCGCCTTTGCGCTGCATATCCATAGCGCATACACGCTCAAGGAAATGAGCCGTAAGGCAAGCGACAAAGCCGACTACATGACCGGCCAGAAGAAGTACGAAGCCAAGCAGAGCTTTATCGCCGCCGACTTCGCC
>JAADHX010000188.1:5118-8592 GCA_013151655.1 Actinomycetota bacterium | reverse complement strand
GTAGCGAAGACAGTGTCTGGGGCGGCTGGCGTGACGGCCAACCCGATCTTGCCCATGTTGGTCTTGGGCAGACCCTCGCTGATTCGACGCCAAGTGGTCCCGCCGTCGGTCGATTTGTGGATGCCAGAACCAGGGCCACCGCCAAGAAACGACCACACCCGTCGACGGCGCTGATAGGTAGCGGCGTAGATGGTGTCTGGGTTGTCGGGAGCGAACGTAATGCTGGTGACGCCGGTGTCTTCGTCGATCGCGAGGATTGGATGCCAAGTCGCTCCGGCGTCGGTCGTTTTGAACACACCACGTTCGCCGCCCGATGACCACAACGGGCCTTCGGCTGCGACGTACACGACGTTGTTATCTCTTGGGTCGATCAGGATGTCGGCAATGTGTTCCGACTTCTTCAGACCCATACATGACCATGTTTTGCCGGCGTTCAGGCTTCGATAGACGCCGTCGCCCCATGCGACATGACGGCCACTAACCGCTTCACCAGTGCCGACCCAGATGATGCTTGGTTCTATGGGGTCGATCGCGATGCAACCAATTGAGTAGGAAGTTTCGTTGTCGAAGATCGGCTCCCACGTCGTTCCCGCATTGACTGTCTTCCAAACTCCACCTGACCCGACCGCGACATACCAGGTGCTCTTGTGCCCAGGGTGCACCGCTATGTCCGATATTCGCCCGCCCATGAAGGCAGGACCAATATTTCGCAGCGCCAGACCTCCGATCGCCTTCTCGAGTGGCGACTTGTCGGTGCCGGTCTCTGTATCTGTGTCTGTGTGCACGCGGGCCCTCTGCTAGTTCGACGGTTGCTGGCGCCGCATGGTGATCTCGGCGAGTTGAGTGTGGGTGATCTCACCCTGGAATAACGACATAAGGGCCCGACCGAATGGTCTTCGAGGCCAGCGGGTGTCTTCGACGAGATGTAGCTCGGCGTCGAAGGTGCCATCGGCGTGGAAGTCGTAGGCCCAATACCCGGGTGGTAACCAAGTTTGTGCTTCGAGGTCGAAGTTGTGTTTGAGCGACGGAGCGACCACAACTTCGCGTCCGTGAAGTTGGTACTTATCAGGGATGTGAGTGTGCCCGGCGCCGATGCCTTTGATGATCGGAAAGGCGGTCAGCAATGCATCCCATTCGCTCGCATAGTTGGCGTCATCGACCATTGGGATTGGGCACGATGGCGGATGGTGCACCCACACGAATACGTGCTCGGCGCTGGTGGTATTGAGGGTGTCTTGGATGGATGCGACTTCGCGCGCTCCCAGGGTGCCGTTACGGTGAAGCCGGTCGGCCGTTTCGACCGGGTCGATGTGTCGGCCGTGTTCGTCGGGGAGCATGACTCCGGCGTTCGAGTCGACGAACAGATGACACCAGCCGTCAGCGTTGACCACGCTTGATGTGCCGATGCCTGGCCGACCGATGCCAACGGTGAGCGCCGCGTCCTGATCGTGGTTGCCTGGACAGATGTTGACCGGTATGTCGAACCGTCCGAGGGCTCGGGCGGCTTGTTCGTACTGCGCAGGCTCACCGTGATCGGCGACGTCGCCGGTCACCACCACCAGGTCGGCGTTGTGATTGTCGGTGATGTGGTCGAACACGGCGTCGAACGCCTCAGCGGTGTCGTAGGCGAAGCCGCCTTCAGCGCTGCCACCCTCTTCAAGAAAGTGAGTATCCGACAGTTGAATAACCCGGAAAGTCTCGGACACCATGAACCCCCTGTAGATGACCGCCCGATTGTTTCACAACCCGCGGCAAGAGTCGCATACGAGTTCGCTAGGACTCATCAAACTCATCATGGCGGCGTTGATCGTTGTCACCCATATGTTGGGGGCGTCCTGGAGGTGAGTCCTCCCAAGCCTCCTGGCGTCCGAATGGCGTCAAGTCGAGGTAGGTCCAATGGCTACCGAGGTGTTCGATGCCACGGTCGCCTGTGAAGTAGGTGCGATAGATGTTGTCGCCACTGCGGATGAAGACGCTTGCACCGTGGTCTTCTGCCCCGTCGTTGGTTACGCCCATGTCTTCGTTGAACGAGGTCTCGAACGACGAATACCACGTCAGATTGTCCCAGCCCATACGCTCGCTGTAGGCCTGGAGTTTGGGCAGCGGCGCACGCGAGACAGCCACGATCGAGGTGTCCCTGGCGTGCAAATGAGCAGGATGCGACATTGCGTCGACAACCCATGAACAGCCGGGGCAACCGGCATCCCAGTCCGGACCGAACATGAAGTGGTAGACGATGAGCTGAGTGCGGCCATCGAAGAGCTCACGTAGCGGTTGTCTCCCCGTCGGCCCCTCGAAGTGGTAACCGTCAGCGACAGCCGTCATGGGCAACCGGCGACGTTTCGCACTCACAAGGTCGCTCATTCGGGTCAGAGCCTTCTCGGCAACAGTCACCTGGTCGAGCGCCTTGGCCCACTCTTGGGTTGTCACCAACTTCGGCAGCTGTTCGTCTTCAGCCTCGGTCGACATTGTCTCGTCCTCCTCGCGTGAGTGACTGTCAACGTAGTGCTCGACAGTCACTCAGCCTAGATCGCAGCACCACTGCGACCGTACTGATGTCGAGCTACTCGTGCTGACGTCGGAAGATCGCACCGCTTTCGGAGTGTTCTACGAGAGGCACACGCTCGATGTGATGCGCTTCTTCATGTATCGCCCGGGGGATGTCGTTGGATGACTTATGGGAAGCGGCACTGTTCAACGAGAACGGAACTCGAGACCGGGCGCTGAAGCCTCCGCTACTCACTGGCGACGGTGCTGCGGTGTTCGACTTGACGTTAATCTGCGGCGACCGCTTCAGGGCGAGCCTTCCGGAGTCGATCGCAGCAGGCCTCGACACTCTCATCGAGTTGAACGGTCGCGGTCCTGTGGTTCTTGAAGGTCCGGCCTCAACGGTGACGATCAGTTTCGAAGTCTGCGAAGACGAAGATGGAATGGTGCCGAATCGACTTGGTAGCTCCATTTCGTTCGGCGCTGGCATCGTGAGGTTCTGTCGGCCCGGTGAGCTGTTGACTGGACCACCTTCGCTACGATGGACGTTTAGCAATATCGCTGTCCGGTGCCGGTGAAACTATTGCTCTCGACCCGCTCACTGGCGAATTCGTCGAGCCCGCTGGGCGAACGATCGTCGATCAGGTTGTGCGGCTTCGAGATCACCAACACTAGACGTCGGACCGGCGAGACGACACTTCGGGACGTGACCGCGGTTGTGTCAAAACCACGGAACGTGTGGTTGATCTAACTCCCATTCACCCTGCGCGACGGCGTGTCTGGCCTGACTGTCTGGCGAACGGATACGTCGAAAGCAGGTCGTGCGTACGCACGAGTCTAATTACACGGTGGGACATTGACTATCTCAGGTAACAATGAGCACTCAGTGTGGGTGATTCAATGCCAATTCGCCTATCCGACCACTTAGGCGGCGCAACCGCGGTTGCGCTCGAGATGACACGAGGCCTGGTGTGGTCACCGTCGCCG
>JAADHX010000188.1:0-5018 GCA_013151655.1 Actinomycetota bacterium | reverse complement strand
GGCATAAACACGATCGAAGGTGAGCGGTAGCTCGATTCCGGCATCGTCGAATGGCGTGTCGTAGGTCTCGACGCCGCGAGTAACCTGCACGAACTCGTTGGCGACCTGATCATTGACCGCTTGAGCGTTGCGGTAGGTCTGGCGGTAGATCTCGAATGTCTCGTCGGATAACTCCGAGATGATCTGCGAAGTGCGACCCGCAGCCTCGATGGCATCGAGACCGTTCTGCCTGGCCAGGTTCAGGACGTATTGATAACGAGTGAACCAATCGATGTCGACGACGGGCGATTGGGCAATAGTTTCAAGAACTGGCCGGGCTGCGTCGAAGTCTGGTTCGAGGGCGCGGATGGCGAAGAGGGTGTGAGGCGCCCAGTTAGTCAGCCCCGGTAGGGCTGGGCTGGTGGTGAAACTAAGAGCCACTGTGAACTCTTCGAGCAGGTCTGGACCCTCGTCGAACGGATATCGCACTAGTACCCGCGCTGCTACAGACTGGGTGTTCGGGAGACCAGCGACTACGGCGTTAGCAACATCGGGGAGAGGTTCGGTGGCGATGATCTCATAGGCCAGTCCGGATCGCGCCGCCGGAAGCACCACCGACGCCAGAAACTCTACGACGTCACCAATCGGAGCCCGCACCGTGGCGCCCAGGTAGTTGTCACCGGCCCCGAATCCGAACAGACCACCGTCTTGCCACACCTGAGAGAAGATGGGCAGAAACTCAACCTGGCTAAACCCGTCGGGGCTCGAGACCACGATTTCTCCGGTAACCAGACTGACTCTGTCGTGGCGCCAGACCGGTCCTCCTGTGACGGTCCAGCCAGCAGGCACGAGCAGGGTCAGCGCATTGCCCCCAACCCCGAAGGGGTCTGTGTCGCTGATGGTGACGCGTTGCAAGACGACGGAGTTTTCGAGAGTGGTTGAACCCAGCACTGGCGTTCCCGCTCCACCGTCTTCAACCGACATGTTCGACCCGCACGATCCGGCAATCAGCACTACGGCCAGCAACAACGTCACGGCACGCAGAGCGCGTGAAGTACCAGTTCGGAATCGATCGCTCATCGAACCGTCACTGTGGCCTCGATAGTGCAACCCGCTCCGGGTGTTGACGTCACGTTTAGGTTGCCTCCGGCGGCAGCCGTGCGGTCTTTCATGTTCTGCAAACCATGTGAGTTCGCTAGTAGGCCCGAGTCAAAGCCCGGGCCGTCATCTTCGATCTTGAGAGTCAACTCAACGTTGGTGCGGGTGAGTTCGATTCGAACCGCTGCGTCGGGAGCATGTTTGGTGGTATTGGTAAGGGCCTCAAGCGCGACGAAGTACAACGCCGCCGATGTAGTCGTGCCGATTCCGTCGCCTTCGTTTCCAGCAACCTCGACTGGAGAAGGACTACGCCGAGCCACCGCTCGAAGTGCCGCCGCCAGTCCATGAGTCTGGAGCAGGGTCGGATAAATCCCGTGGGCCAGATCGCGTAATTCACCGACGGCCTCGTCGAGTTCTTGGCTCAAGTCGGAGACCTTGGCCCGGACGCTCTCGTCGGTGATCTGCTCGTCGAGCAGACGGACGCGCACTCCGAGAGAGACGAGGCGCTGTTGGGCCCCATCGTGTAGATCGCGTTCGAGTCGGCGTCGTTCGGTGTCGGCGGCCTCGGCCACACGACGCCGCGACAACACGACCTCAGATCGCGAGTCTCGTAGTGAATCGTTTAACTCAAGCACCCGCATGATCTGTTGGCGCTGGCGTCGGTTGTTGTGCCAGGCGATGAACCCGATTGGCACGATCTGGGCGATCAGAGAACCAATAACAAGCAGCAACTCGACCTCATCGTCGATGTCGGGGATTGCGCCGCCGTCGTCGTTCAAGAGCCCGATCGATGCGACCACCGCCGTCACGACACCGCTGAGGCCTAGGGCAACGTAGATTCGGCCACGTTCGAGATGGGGTGCGGCCAGAACAATCGGCGCCAGAACGGTGAGAATCATCACCGGCCACAAGATCGGCAAGAACAACGGCACTACTACGGCCACGGCCCAATTGCCCGAGGCGATGAGGACGAGCGGCCGAAACGTCTCGTGTCGGTCGGTCAGTCGCAGGGCGACGGTTAACGCCGCGGCGAGTCCGAGAAGTACCGGGACGATTCCCCAAAGGGCGCTGTTGCGGAAGTAGGCGCCATTGGCCACTACCACGAAGGCCGCGCCCGCGGTTACCCCGAGTCGGTCCAAGACGATGAACTGGTGAAGAAAGCGCCGATCCAGTTCGGTTGCATCTTCGCCGTGAAAACCCGGTTCGGTCATAGCCATCACCGCGAGACTGTAGTGAACCCACGAACGGAGTGAACAGTTGTACCGGTGGTGTTCTTGGCGTTGGTCCGACGACTGGGATCTACGATCAATGGCCATGAGCGTGCTTCGTGTGGTGTTGGCCGATGATCATGAGCTGATACGGCAAGGAGTCGCCTCGGTGTTGGCTCTGATACCCGAGACCGACGTTGTTGCCGAGTGCGACGACTTGCCGTCTCTTCTCGATGCAGTTGCCACCCACCGCCCCGACGTTGTGGTCACCGACATTCGGATGCCCCCCACCAACACCAACGAGGGCATCGTGGCCGCGCGATCGCTGCGGGCCGAGTATCCCGACATAGGAGTTGTCGTGCTTTCTCAGTTCGCCGAACCCGAGTACGTGCTCGACCTGTTCGAAGACGGATCGGACCGCCTCGGTTATCTGCTGAAGGACAAGGTGAACGTCGCCGAAATGGAGCGGGCCGTGCGCTCGGTTGCGACGGGTGGTTCGGCCGTAGATGGGTCCATTATCGAGATGCTCGTTTCAAGTCGTCGCAAGACGCTGACAGCAATCGACCGCCTGACTCCAAGAGAAGCTGAGGTGTTGAGTTACATCGCCGAGGGGTTGAACAACTCCGCGGTCGCCGCCAAGTTGACGCTTAGCCACAAAGCCGTCGCGAAACACATCAACTCGATTTTCTCAAAGCTCGACCTAGGCGCCGAAGCCAGTTCGCACTCGCGGGTCAAGGCCGTGCTGATGTGGCTGTCTGGCTAGCGAGCCAAACGTTCGACACGTGTCGCTAGTGATCGGGGTGAGGAACTCGGATCACTTCGAGGGAGTCAATGCCGTCGAAGTCGGCCGGATTGCAAGGGTGAACCGCCATGTTGTTCGCCACCTGCCCAAAGGCTCGGGCCGCCGCGGTATCGAACGGGAGCGGATCGAAGTCGGCTTCCGCTGCCTGTAAATGAGCCTGGCGAGCCGCTCGTTCCTGGTCAGTCTTGGCCGCCAAAGGACCGACTGACAACTCAGCCAACGTGACCGCAGTGATGTACGCCTCGTCGGGAAGAGTCTCGGCATTGGTGATTCGTCCAAGGAGAATCAATGTGCTCGTGTCG
This sequence comes from Actinomycetota bacterium, assembly GCA_013151655.1. Taxonomy (GTDB): domain Bacteria; phylum Actinomycetota; class Acidimicrobiia; order Acidimicrobiales; family Poriferisodalaceae; genus JAADHX01. The sequence goes on along the minus strand of JAADHX010000188.1, from coordinate 1,629 downwards.
AGCACGCCACGGGTTGTCACAGTGATCGGTCGATCAATGCATCGATGTCGGCTCTCAACTTCTTTGTATCGACCGAGGGAAGATGGGACCGTCTCCGGATTAGTTCACTAGTTGCGGCCGGTGGTGGCGCGAGCGGACGTAGTTCTGCTACTGGCTTGCCGCGACGCGTGATGGTCAGGTGTTCGCCTCGCGCTGCACGATCTACAACATCGCCGCCATGATTACGTAGGTCTCTAATCGACACTTCAGCCATGATGGTCATTGTGTCACCTGTGATGTATCTACTTGAGGGTAGATTTCAAACCCATGTTGAGGATGACTGTTGCGATCTCGGCAGCCACTCTCGAACCGTCATTACGGGTGCCGTTTGGCCTGGCACACAAAAGCACCAGTGCGGGTGCGAATTCGCATCTGGCCGTCAACGAAGCGGCTTCTGATGGCAGCAGCAAACTCGACGGCTTGAGCATCGGTTGCGGTTTCGCCTGGAGGAAACGACAATCCGTAAGCAACCGCCGCTTGAGGATCGCTAACGAAGAGGTCGTTGTCGTAGGCATGCCATGCGACACGGGTGAACTGTTCTCGCAGGCGGGCCTCGCCGGTGTCGATGCCAAACACCTCATATAGCGCCTCGGCGTGACTACCGAACACTTCAGCGATGGCGTCGTTCATCGCGCCCATATGGCCGTAACCGTTTGTGGCGGCCACCAAAGTGCCCTCGGGTCGTAGCACTCTTGCAAGTTCGACAACTGCTCGATCGGGATCAGGCACGTGATACAGCATGTGGTTGGCGATGACGACATCGAACGAGTCATCATCGTAGGGGAGATGCTGAACGTCGCATTCCCTGCCCGTGACGTGTTCGAAGCCGTTTCTTCGAGCCCGCGAAACAGCTTCTTGGACCATCCCGGGGGAGAGGTCGGTGAGTGTTAGCGACGACGCCTTGTGTACGTATCTGTTGTCCCAGAACCGTCCGGTGCCGGTACCGCAATCGAGCGCCCGCGTATCGTCGGTCCAGTCGATCAACGAGGCGGCGAAGTCCGGAAACGCAACCATCGCCGAAGAGAATCGTTGGTGAAGTGCTGTTCTGACATCGAGTTTGGCGCCGTCGCCGTACTGAACGTCTCGCAAGTAGGTTTGGTTTCCACCGGCAAAGTCACTTCGACTAGTCACACGATTAGTTTGCCAGCATGTTCTTGCCTGGGGTAGTCGATAGGGTCGCCGAATGCAGCTTTCCGATTGGGACCAACGTTGGACCGAGGGCAGAATCGACTTTCATCAACAAGACGTCTCGGATTTCCTGACCAAGTACGCCGACCGGGTGTGGGGCGAGTCAGACCTGTCGCGGGTTCTGGTTCCGCTCTGCGGGAAGAGCCTCGACATGGTGTTTCTGGCTGAGCGTTCTCGTGCCGTTGTGGGCGTCGAGTTCGTAACTCAAGCCGTCGTGGAGTTCTTCGCCGAACAAGGCCTCACCCCTGCGGTCGACACCGAAGACCGTCGGAAGTACGTCGCCGACAGGTACGCGCTGTTCGCTGCAGACTTCTTCGACGTGTCGGCACAAGATGTCGGTCCGGTCGACGCCGTGTTTGATCGGGCGTCGTTAGTTGCCCTCAACACCGAAACCAGGGTGAG
>JAADHX010000479.1 GCA_013151655.1 Actinomycetota bacterium | reverse complement strand
ACCCTATCTTGGAGACCCGAGCCACATCACATTCGCGGCTTCCTATGGGGAGGGTCAGATGCACGGCATCTTCGTCGGAGAGATCCAGGCCCTCGAGGGTTCGGGCCGAACCGTGTTCGATTTCAGCACCGATGAGTTGCTGTTCCAACTCAAGCTCGACATGGATCGGCAACGCTGGGATGAAGCCAGGGACTGCGAGATCGCTATCATCTTGAATGGCCGCATGGGCGGCAATGTGAGCGAGCACACCGGGTACACGACACTGCTCGAGGCCGCGTCCAACTGACTCTTCAAGCGCGTTCCTCATTGGACTTCGATCCTGAACTGGTCGAAATTCGTCGCGCCGCCACGGTGGTGATCGTTCGCGATGCGCCGAAACTCGAGGTTCTACTGTTGCGTCGCAATGCCGGAATGGTCTTTGCCGCCAACAAGTGGGTGTATCCGGGCGGTGCCGTCGATGCCGCCGACGAGTCACCGTCGGCCCATCTTCACTTCAAGGGTTTGGAGTCAGCCGTAACCCCGCTTGATCTGCCGTTCGCCGAAGCCGCCGCTCACTGGGTGGCCGCAGTACGCGAAACAATCGAGGAAGCCGGGGTCACCCTTACCGCCTCGCCTCATCGATCGTGGTACGACGGCGAGAACGGATCGAGCTGGCGCGACGAGTTGAATGCGGGGACTGCCACCTTCGCGGATGCTGCGGCCGATACCGACACAGAGTTTGATGCGTCGATGATCCGGTACATCGGGCGGTTCATCACCCCGCTCGGATCACCGCGACGATACGACACTCGGTTCTTCATCGCCCCGATGCCCGACGGCCAGCACCCTAAACCAGACCGCCGGGAGGCCATCGACATGGATTGGCTGTCGCCAGACGAAGCCCTCGATCGAGCAACGCATGGAACCCTAGAACTGGTCACGCCCACCATTGCGATCCTCACAAGGCTGGCACCATACGGCACAACAGCCCAGGCAATGGCTGCGGCTAACTCGTCTACGGCCAAGCACCGACTTCGGCTAAGGGCACCGGGTCATGGACCCGGATCGATCGTCTTCCCGAGCGACCACGACTATGCCGAGGCCGACGACCGAGCCGAAGACGGTTACGTCAGGATATGAAGCCCTAGTTGTTGAAGGTCAGTGATGCGGTAATGGTGATGGGAACGTGAGGATCCACCAAACCGGGGCCCGAATAACAAGCTGAACCGCACTTTGAGGACATCATGAGGCTCTGGGTTGGGACGTCCTTGATCATGAGCCGCATGATGTCGGGACCTTCGTCCCACGGGAAGTTGTCGTCTTTTTGCCACCAACTAGCCGGGTCGCCGAGATTTATGATCACGGCCCCGCCGGTCTCGTCGGTGAACCGCGTCTTGGACGAACAGGTCTCCTCGAAGCCGCCGCTGAAGTTGACCCGGTTGATGTAGTACCAACCGCAGATCTGAATGTCGACCGCGAGGCTGGTCGGCTTGTTGGTGATGTTAAGCGACAGGATCGCGTCGCCAGTGACGACGTTCGGGCTGAGCCAATTGCCTTGGTCGTTGAACGGTGGCTCGAAGTAGTTGCCTGGTCCGGCGGCTTCGGTGTGCGTCGGCCAGATCGTAAGAGCACCGGTTGGCGGTGCACCGGTTGTGGTGGTGGTAGGGGCAGCTGTGGTTGTTGTTGTTGTTGTAGTAGTAGTAGTTGCAGCAGTTGTCGTTGTTGTAGTTGCAGCAGCTGTCGTTGTGGTGGTGGCCGGCGGAGACGTAGTCGTGGTCGTGGTTCCACCGCCGCCGCTGGTTGTGGTTGTGGTGGCCGGCGAAGACGTAGGTGGTCCGGTCGTGGTTGTGTTCGGATTGCCAGGGACGACGTCGGCAATGGCGAGATCGGCAGCGTCGTCGACGCCAATAACCCCGACCTCTGCGGTTTGGCTATCGCCACCAGTGGACCGTTCCGTTTTCGGTTACCAGGGCGTATCCACCGATGCCATCTTCGGCCGCCCCGACTATGTCGGTTCGACCAGTGCCGCCAAGCGACCCGGCAAAGTCGAGCCCGAAGGCGAACACACCGCCGTCGGCGGCGACCATCGCATAAGTTCCGTTGGGCCCCGAAACTGAGTCGACGATCGGTTGGGCAAGCGGTACATCGCCGAGTACCCCAGGAATCGAACCTCCAAAGGGCACGTTGAAGGCAAATACACCGCCGTCGTCGTGAATGATGCGGTATCCGTTGGTCTCAAGCTGGATGGCGACCGCGGTGGTCGACACCGCAGCTGCAGGTGAGACCTGGGGAACTGAGCCGTAGAACTCTGCGGCACCGAAGGTAAACACACCACCGTCGGCGGCAAGAATGATGTATCCGTTTTCGGCGGGCAGAACCGACAGCGAAATCGCCGGACGATTGAGCGCGAACCCGGAAGCATCGTTGTTTCCGACACCATCACCGAAGAGCTTCGCGGTTCCGTGTGCGGTAAGCCCGCCGTTAGACCAGAGGACCCAATAGCCACTTCCAGCGTCGTTCGCCACCAACGAGACTGCTTGCCCGGTACCCGAGGAACTCCCGTGACTCGGGGCCCCACCAAAGGGCGTGACCGTTCCGTCGGAGTCGAGTACCCAACCCGCGACCTCGGCATCTTCGGCTTCAGCGGGGCTCGTGATAGCAACCACCACTCCTACCAGAAGTAGGAGTACCACCGCGACCTTCGCGGCAATCGCCTGAGTTTTGCTCTTGGAATCTGACGATTTCATTCTTGCTCCTAGGGCTCCGCGCTCACACTTTGTTGCACTTCGCCCAAGTGCCGGATCTCAAATGACGGGGTTGCAGTCGATTTCCGTCACGCAATTGTAACAATATGATAGGCGTTTGCGACTCTTCGTCCCTAACGGACTAACTGCTGTGCTTCTTTAGAGGAACTAACTCTGTGCGGCACGTCGCGATTACATCAAGTGATCATCACGCGATTTAATCGCCGTTCAATCGTTGGTAAAGCTGCCTGGAGTTATTAGATGGCGCGCCGGCGTGCTACAACCAGCAGCTATGACGATGACGTATCAGGAAGCGTGCGCCGCTGTTTGTGCACCAGGCACGATGTTCGAGATCGTCGAGTCCGACGTTTTAGGGGTTCGGACGAAACTATTCGTCGGTACACCCCCAAACATTCGTGCTCTGTATGCCGTGGCCTCGGCTCGCACCGACGACTTCATCATCTTCGAAAACGAACGCTGGCCGATGCCGCGGGTACTCAAGATGGCGGGCGAGATTGGCCACGCTCTGGTGAACGATCTCGGAGTCACCAAGGGTGACCGCGTCGCAATCGCTATGCGCAACTACCCAGAATGGATCGCGACGTTTGTGGCCATCACTTCGGTTGGGGCGGTTGCAGTCCCGATGAACGCGTGGTGGCAGACCGACGAGATGGTTTATGCGTTGAACGACTCCGGCGCGACCGTTGTAATCGCCGACGCTGAGCGGGTGGCACGAATGCAGGCTGCCAGCGAGGGGGCGGTCGAAGCAACGCTCGTCGTCGTCAGGGCAGATGCACCGATCGAGGGAACTCTGAGGCTCGAGGACCTGCTCGTGGGCTCGGCGACCATGCCAGACGTCGAGATCGAGCCTGACGACGACATGACCATCCTCTACACGTCAGGTACCACGGGCCATCCAAAGGGTGCAGTGTCGACCCATCGTGCTGTTCTTAGTGCCCTGATGTCTTTCGCAGCTAGGGCGGCGGTTGGGGCTTTGCGCGAGCCGGCCGAAGACGCTGACGAGGCACTTCCATCGGCGTTCATGCTGTGCATCCCTCTGTTTCACGTCACTGGGTTGGTCCCGGTGATGCTTGGCTCGTTCATCGGTGGGGCGAAATTGGTCATGACTTACAAGTGGGACCCCGACCGTGCCCTCGAACTGATCGAACAAGAACGGATCACCAACTTCATTGCGGTCCCGACCATGAGCTGGGACCTTCTCGAAGCCAGCACCTTTGCCGATCGCGACACTTCAAGCCTTCGATCTGTTGGCGGAGGCGGCGCACCCATGCCGCCCGAGCTAGTCAAACGAATCGATGACAACTTCTCGAAGGGCCGACCCGGTCTTGGGTACGGCATGACCGAGACCAATGCCTACGGTCCTCAGAATTCGGGCGACGACTTCATCGCCAACCCGACCTCAACCGGACGAACCGTGCCGGTAATGGATTTGCGCGTGACCGACGCCGATGGAAACGCGTTACCAACCGGCGAGACTGGCGAGATCTGGTTCAAGAGCCCATCGCTGATTCGTGGTTACTGGAACCAGCCTGAAGCCACGGCCGAGACCATCGTCGACGGTTGGCTTCGATCCGGCGACATCGGCCGAATCGACGACGAAGGCTTCGTTTACGTGAGCGACCGAGCCAAGGACATGGTCTTGCGCGGTGGCGAGAACATCTACTGCGCCGAGGTCGAAGCTGCCATCTATGAACACCCTGCGGTCTACGAAGCGGCTGTTTATGGCATCCCGAATGATCGCCTCGGCGAAGAACTTGCCTGTCACATAATGGTCAAGGAAGGCGAGACACTCGAAGTTGGCGACCTCCAGAAGTTCGTTGGTGAACGGCTTGCCAAGTTCAAGGTTCCGACCGCGGTCACAATCGTTACCGAGCAACTCCCCCGCAACGCTTCTGGCAAGATCTTGAAACGCGACCTCCGCGACGCGTTCCTCGCCAGCAACTAGCCAGAGGCGATACCAACTCTCCGGCCCTTGCAACTGACGGACGACAGCCCTATACAGTTGCGTTTCGACAATCCAGCCCTCGTAGCTCAGGGGATAGAGCATCGGTTTCCTAAACCGTGTGTCGCGTGTTCGATTCACGCCGAGGGCGCGCAATGACGTGTGGTCTGGGGTAGCCAGGAAACGAAAGCGGGCCCCGGCGCGATGCCGAGGCCCAACTATCGGGTCTGTTCCTAGAAGCCTTACGGGCGCTAGTTGCCGAAGGTCATGCTCGCCCTGAGCCTGATTGGCACATGTGGCGCCAACGAACCAGAGCCGCTGTAGCAGGCGCTACCACATCTCGAGGACATCATTAGCGACTGCGTGGCGGTGTCTTTGATCATGAGACGCATCACATCGGGACCCTTGTCCCATGGGAACGTACCTCCGCCCTTCACCCACCAGTCGTTTGGCGAACCAAGGTCGAGTGTGTGCTTACCAATCTCGTCGGTGTATCCAAACCGCTTCGAACAAGTCTCATCGAATCCTCCGGAGAAGTTTCGGCCGTTCTTCCAGCGCCACGCACACACCTGGATCTCGATGGCCTTACTGGTCGGCTTATTGACAATCTCGAGCTGAAGGAGCACCTTCTTGGCCACGATGTTAGGGCTCCGCCAGTTGCCCTGATCGTTGAAGTTCGGCTGGAAGTAGTCTCCCGGACCGGCATTCTGAGTCGTAGGACTCCAGATCGTCACCGCGTTGCCCGCCGGAGGCGTATTGGATGTTGTGGTGGTCGTCGGCTTCTTGGTTGTGGTTGTTGCCGGCTTCTTGGTAGTGGTAGTCGCCTTCTTGGTTGTGGTTGTTGCCGGCTTCTTGGTAGTGGTAGTCGCCTTCTTCGTGGTCGTTGTCGCCGTAGTGGTGGTGGTCGTTGTCGCCTTCGTAGTGGCGGTCGCCGCAGTAGTTGACGGCGCCTGCGACGTGGTCGTCGTGTCTTGGGCGATTGTCACCGGAGGTGTCGAGTCAGGACGCACGACACCATCGACGGCGTTGCTCGCGCCCGTCTCAGCGACAACCTCACCACCAGGGAACGAGCTGATATCGCCTTGCGACGCCAAGAGTGCATAACCACCATCGGCCAGCGCCGCAGCACCGACAATGTCAGTCCGCCCCGTGCCGCCGAACGAGCCAGCAAAGACCAGTCCGAAGGCGAAGACTCCGCCATCGGCGCCGATCATCGCGTAGGTCATGCCATCAGGACCGACAATGGCGTCGATAATCGGGCTGGCAAGCGCAGTCGTTCCGAGAACACCAGGCACAGAACCACCGAAGTAAGCCGTTCCAAACGCAAAGACACCACCGTCAGACATGATGACGCGGTAACCGCCAGCGTTCACCTGAATCGCAACCGCTGTAGTCGATATGCCCGGGACGACCTGTGGTACTGATCCATAAAACTTGGCCGCACCAAAAGCGAACACGCCACCGTCGGCGCCCAGTAGGTAGTAACCGCCTGGGATCACGGCGATAGCCACGATGTCGCGGTTGAGCGAAAAGTTGGGAATGTGAGCAATGTCGCCGTAGTCAGTCGCATCGCCGTGAGTGGTAACAAGCCCCGAGGCGTGCGCCACCCAATACCCCTGCCCAGAAGTCGTGGCTTCGATCCCGACCGCCGAACCGACGGCATCGGAATCGCCGTAGTGGGCGGCGCCTCCGTAACTGGTCACCGTGCCATCCGAGCTAAGCACCCAGCCAGAAGCTCCAGCATCGGCGGCGGCTTCGGATGGACCGACGATAGCGACGACGGAAGCTAGCAGTAAGACTGCAGTAGCGAGTAGGCGTGGAATAGCTCGTTGTGACATTAAGAGACCTCGATAACGCGGAGAGTGCGAAGACGTTCTACCACAGGCCACACAAAGAACTCCAGCATCTTTTTGATCGAGCCGAAATCGGTAGCGGTAGCAACGTGCGGGGAAACGCTAGCCGGATCCGAGCACTTTCGCGGCGCGCCCGGCAGCCATGGCCAAGGTCGCTGCCAAGCAGTTGCGCTCTAGGGCTTGAATACAGAGACCGGGGTTGTGCCAATCGTGAGATCTGGTGACGGATCAAACACCGATACGGGGGTAGTACCAATGGTCGGGTTGGGAGGCGGCGAGGAACCCGATTCGTTAGTCGTCGCGGCCGCGGTCGATGTCGGCATGTCCGACTCGGCGATGGCGACAGTCACCGAAGTCTCGGTTGAGGCACCCGAGGCCACCGTCGGAGTTGGCGGAATTGAGGA
>JAADHX010000271.1 GCA_013151655.1 Actinomycetota bacterium | reverse complement strand
GTGGGCTACCGCACGGATACACGGTAATGAAACCACGATCCACAGGCTCAACCGCGGTCAGATTGACCAGAACCGCATCGGCATCACCGTCGACACCGCCTCGGTCTGTCACCGTCAGCCTCAGCGTGGTACCGGCAGCACGAATGCCGCCGCCCTCGAAATCGCCGTCAACCGTTTTGTAGCCGGGTCCATTCCTCGTGTCCAGCAGACGAGCCGGGCTCACCGTCTTCGGTGTAGCACCTTGAGGTACATAGCCGTTGATATCCGCGACCATGTCAACGGCAGCCGAGGTGTAGATACAGATCCTGCCACCCTCGCCAACCTTGGCCAGCACGGCATTCGGGGTAACTTTTCCGGGGCGGACGTTAAGGCTCGAAGCAAGCGGGCGCGACTCGCCGCACGGATACACCGTGACATAGCCAGCAGTAGACGGTTCGACTGCCGTCAGATTGATCCACACCGCGTCAGCATCGCCCGGAACACCAGCTCGACCTGCAACGACCAACTCAGTCGTCGAGCCAGCCGAACGAACACCTATTCCCTCGAATTGCCCATCAACGGTCTCGAAACCCTGCCCGATCCTTGTCTCGAGCACACGAGCCGGAACCACAGATACCAGATCAGGGTCAGCCGTCGCCTGCGTCACTTGAGGGCTGCCATAAACACCCAGCGACAACAACAAACCCAGCGCAACCACGAAAGATGGGGCCCGTCCGGCCCATAGCTTTGTCATGGGCGGCAGGATATCAGCGCCGACCTATCCCGATCATTCGCCGAAATTGTTTCGCAGCCCGAACGTAATCTCAATCGACTTGATGCTTCTCGCATCTCTCAGCACTCAGCACTCACGACACCTCCGCGACGCGGGTCGCCGGTCCGCTCCACTTATGCATACTCGAAAACTTGGGACCTCGGTTTCGGGGCGGCGCGGTTTGCTCAACCGGAGATGAAGCCGCCGGCAATCAAGGCATCGTCGATAATTGTCGCGAGCCGAGGTGTTTCCTTGGGATAGTCACCGCTCACGGTGATCGCCCAGGTGACGTTGTCTGCCCGATCGAGCAGCATGGCATGCGTACTTTCGATGGTGCCGGTGTGGCCGGCGTTTCCACCTCCGTACAGAATCATGCCCATTCCATACCCACGATCGGGCACAGAAGGGTCATTGACGCTGGTTTTCATCAACGCAACGGTTTCGGGCTCCAGCGGCTTCCACCCTGGTGTCGTCGGATCGAGAGAGTCGATGATCGTCACAAGATCGGATGGGGTTGCAATCCATGCTCCGGCGCCGCCGAGAACCTCCATATAGTTTCGACCTTCAGACGAGTAATGCTCGACTTCGTCGGGGCCAGGGTCAAAGGTCGGGGCCAGGCGCATTCCAGAGATCCCGAGCGGGGTGAGCAAACGCTCGTACACGACTTCTTCGTAAGGCTGACCCGTGAGCTGCTCGATGACGATTCCGAGCACGCAGAAGTTCATGTTGCTGTACCGGAATGCTCCACCGGGTGCGCCTTGCAGCGACCGCTCAAACCCTGTCCGCGCAGCCTCCTCGCAAGATTCAACCTGGCCACCGAAGAACAGGTTGTCATGTGGCCCGAACCCTGACGTGTGAGTAAGCAGATTCCGAACTGTGATATCGGCGGTCCCCGCACGGGGCTGGTCGACGTTCAGACCCTCGGCCACTAGTCCGCCAACCGGATCGTCCAAGCCGATCACACCTTCTTCCACCAACTGCAACATCGCTATTGCGGTGATTGGCTTCGAGATGCTGCCAATCCGGAATCGGTCTTGGGTCTCGGCCAGATCGAACGACCCGCGCGTCCTCACCCCCATCGCGGCGCGATGCACGATCTCGCCGTCAATCGACACGGCGACAGATGCTGCGCTCGACCCTCCGCCAATAATGACCCGATTAAGGTATGCGTCGAACGCTTCCCATCCGGTCAAAGGGGGAAAGACTTCGGTACCGGGTACACCAAAGACGGGCGGAGCACTTGTCGGAGGGAACGGAGCGATCGTGACTCGATCGACGTCGGGGTCCGGAAACGAGGCAGGGTGATCGATGGGGACGTTGTCTGGAGTTGTCGTCACCGTGCTTACCGACTCAGGACCGCCCGACTCGGCTGTCGGTGTCGCGCACGACGCGACAGCCAGACCGAGCGCGCTGAGCACCAACGGCACTGTGCGCTGTCGAGGTCCGAACATCCCTCCATGATGACCGCCAGGGGCACCCGAATTCTGGCACCTCTCCGCAATTTTCTGCCGATCAACCAGCCAACCGCTCGGAAGACTTGGGCCAGGCGTGCCTCACGCCTTCGGAGTGGGGAGGTACTGTTCGAGCGTTAGTACGGGAGCGAAGAGGTCGCCAACGTCGGCGACACGATCAAGGACATCTTGTGCCTCGAAGCGGAGTTCGTCCCTGCCAGCGGCACAGTCGTCGACTTCGTCCCATGTCACCGGAGTTGAAACGGTGGGGGTAGAACGAGCTCGAAGCGAGTACGGAGCGATTGTCGTTTTGTGGAACGCATTCTGGCTCCAGTCAACAAATATCTTCCCGGGCCGCTCCGCTTTAGCCATCACGGTTGTCACCCGTCCGGGCATTTGACGCTCCATCACCTGCCCCACCGCGAGCGCAAAGTCAGCACAGGCCGCATGTGTTGCACCCGATGAGTTGAGCGGCACGTACATCTGCAACCCCTTCGAGCCAGATGTCTTACACCAACCGTTCAGGTTCACCGCCTCGAGAACCTCGCGCACGCTCATCGCCACCTCACAGCACTCGACGACCGATGTATCTGGGCCTGGGTCGAAATCGAACACCAACGCCTGCGGTGTATCGAGGTCGGCCGCCAACGCCATTGGAGCATGCAACTCGAGGGCTGCCAGATTCGCAGCCCAAACCATCGCCGCCGGCTCTTCGATTCGACAGTATTCGATTCCACCACCTCGGTCGCCCGGGCCGAGTGCTACCTGTACCCACTCTGGCCGATGTCGAGGGCAACGCTTCTCGAAGAATCCATCGCTATCAGTGCCATCTGGATACCTCCGAAACGTTATGCAACGCCCTGCCAGGTGCGGAACGATCGTGGGCGCGATCCGAGCGTGGTAGTCAACGATCTCGGCCTTGGTGAACCCCGACGGATAGAGCGACTTGTCGAGGTTGGTGAGGCGCACTGTGCGGCCGCCAACATCAACCTCGATTGGCGCAGCCATCGCGACGTTTGTTCACCAGTCAAGCTGACTTGGCGGTCTTCTTCGGTGACTTGGTTGGCTTCGAAGTCTTTCCAGACGACTTTGACGTCTTGGGCGGCTTCGACGGGTGACGAGTTCGGGCGTCTTTGGCGGCGGCAACGCTCGCTTCGAGCGCGGCCATGATGTCTACGACTTTGGGCTTGTCGGTGACCACATCTGGCATCTCGAATTCCTCACCATCGGCCTTCATTTGGATCAGGGCCATCACTTGCTCGCGATACTCGTCCCGATACTTGTCAGGCGCAAAGTCAGCGGCGAGGGACTCGACCAACGACTCGGCCATCGCGACTTCTTTGTCGTTCACCTCGATCTGGTCGAGGTCATTCAGCTCGTCAATCGCTGTTGGGTCAACAATCTCTGTGACATAGGCGAGCGACGACATGACAAGCCTGCCGTCTTCGGCACGAATGGCTGCTGTGTACTGCTTGTTACGCATCACGAATCGACCAATCGCAACCTTCCCACTGGCCTCCATCGCCCTGGCAAGAAGCACGTACGGTTTCGGCGGGCCATCAGGCGCGAGGTGGTAGGCCGTGTCGAAGTACACCGGGTCGATCTCACTGAGGTCGACGAACTCCTCGAGATCGATTGACTTCGAAGCGACCGGAATAAAGGGTTCAAGTTCGTCTGGATTGACAACGATGTATCGGCCCTTGGAGATCTCGAAGGCCTTCACGATGTGATCGTCACCAACCTCCTCCCCGGTTTCAGCATTGACTTTGCGGTACTTGATCCGAGCCATGTTCCGCTCGTCGAGCTGATTGAACGACACACTTTGTCGCCGTACAGCGTGGAATAGTTTGACTGGAATCGCAACAAGCCCGAATGAGATCGTGCCGCTCCACACAGGTCGTGCCATGTGGAGAGTCAACCACATCAGCTCGGTCGCGACACGGGGGTGCCACATACGAAACAGAGATCTAGGTTGGATTCAGTACCGCTCTGGCGACGATGTCCATTCCGAACCCCATCAAGATCGCGAGATAAAGGAAGCCGGTTGCAGCCATGACCGCCGAGTAGTAGCGCTCTTTGAGGGCTGCCTTAGTGACGAATATCAAGACAATCGTCGAGACCGCACACGTGACCCACATCCATCCGAGCAAACCACCCCAGCCGTCGTCAACCTCACCGGTCAGAACAGCAATCATCCCCGTCGGGAGCAACATCACAATCAGTTCCAATGGCCATAGCCATGCCAAGGCGTTGACCATTTCGTTGATCAGTTTCCGCGGCAGACCGGGCTGGGTGAGATACCAGTGGCCCAGCAACATCGCATCTGACAATGCCCCCAGGAACGCCGCACCAACCAGCGTCCGGGCCAAAGCCACCGCTGTACTGCCTCCAGCGTCTAAAGATGCCGCGATCAGTCCGATGGTTCCGATGAATACCGGCACGAGGTCGAGGAGCGGCGGAAACTCCGGTCCCGTCGGTTCCGCGTCGTCTCCTTGCGGCGACACATCGGCCGTACGTTCGATCCCCGTCATCGCCGCGACTCGTTCGGTGCGCCGATCGAACTCCTCTCGTTCACCACTGACACCAGCGCTCTTACGACGAATCGACACGATCAATGCAAAAACGCAGCTGATCATCACACCAATTGACGCGGCCTCCCGCACTGGAACCGTGCCCAACGCGAGGCCGGAGGCCAATGCCCCGGCGGCGAAGCAGAAGTAGACCCCACGAAGCAGCCACCCGTACCCAAGGCTGGCGATACGGCGTCGGGTGGTGAACCAGCAAAAGAGCATCCCGCCGGTTGCCCACTGCAGAAGAACAGTGG
>JAADHX010000304.1 GCA_013151655.1 Actinomycetota bacterium | reverse complement strand
GTTAGAGGGTCGCCGCTCCATCAGCAATGCGACTTGTGTCTATAGGACCATCTGGTGCTAGCGTCACACGCCCACCAGTCTGGTTTCGGGCCATCCCGACCAAGTATCGCCGATCAATCGAGACACCGTTCACCTAATAGGAACCCACAGACTTGTCCACAGCTGTGGACAGATCAGTGAGCATGGTCTAGTAAGCGGGTCAGACTTCGCTGGCTGCCAGGACTACTAATGACCGACCAAACCACAGAGACAGGCAACGATGTCTGGTCCCGCGCCGCCACGTTGCTCGGGTCACAAGTGTCCGAAGGTGTGTGGTTGACCACATTCGCCGACGTTTCGCTGGTTAACGCTGACGACCTGGTCGTCACTATTCGGGTACCCAGCTCTCTCGTTCGCGAACGCATCGAGGATCGCTACCGGTCGATGGTCGAAGCCGCTTTGAGGGACGCTGGTTCAGGGGCCGTGTTATCTATCATCGTCGATGACCCGGTAGCGCTCGCTCCAGACCTTCAAGAAGTCCAACCACCCAAGCGACCCGACACCAGCCTCAACCCTTCCAACGACGCCGACCCGCTAATCCCAGGCGACAGCCTCGCCGAGCGATACACCTTCGAGACCTTTGTTACCGGCACATCGAATCGATTCGCGCATGCCGCATCGCTCGCGGTGGCCGAAACCCCCGGACGTAGCTACAACCCCCTGTTCATCCATGGGGGAGCAGGCCTCGGCAAGACCCACCTTCTCCAGGCGATTTCTCACTACATCAGACAGAACTACCCTGGGCACCGCGTCCGGTACGTCTCGACCGAATCGTTCATGAACGAATTCGTCGAAGCCATTCGAACCACTGGTCAGGTTGCTTTCAAGCGACGCTACCGCGACATCGACGTCCTATTGGTCGATGACATCCAGTTCATGGAAGGAAAGGAAGGGCTCCAAGAGGAGTTTTTCCACACCTTCAATTCTCTCCACGGGGCCGGACGTCAGGTAGTTCTGTCGTCGGACCGACCACCACGGGCAATTGCCACCCTCGAGGACCGACTGCGCAGCCGCTTCGAGTGGGGTCTCATCACCGATATTCAGCCGCCTGATCTCGAAACCAGGCTAGCGATTCTTCGCAAGAAGACCGAACTCGAAGGAACACAGTTTCCCGACGAAGTCCTCGATTTCATCGCAACACACATTAAGAACAACATCCGCGAGCTCGAAGGTGCCCTCATCCGCGTCGGCGCATTTGCCAGCCTCACTCGCGAACCGCTCGATCTTGCTCTAGCCCAGAAGGTTCTGGCCGACATTGTCACTGATGGTGAACCTCGGCCGATCACAATCAAACGCATTATCGAGGCCACGATTGCGATGTTCGGATTCGAGCGTGACGAGCTCGTCGGTAAACGACGCCATCGCGCCCTTGTCACCGCTCGACAAATCTCTATGTACGTCTGTCGCGAGCTGACTGACCTGTCATATCCAGCTATTGCTCGCGAGTTCGGAAACCGCGACCACACAACAGTGATTCACGCGGTCGACAAGATCTCCAAACAGATGGCTGAGCGACGCCAGATATATGACCAAGTGACAGCCCTGATCCAGGACATCAAGTCGCCATGATGCGATTTCTGCCCGAACCAACTCGCGCGGTTCGTGGTCGACCTTGTACACACCGCGCGAATAACTTGTGGACAACCGTGGGCTCACTTGCGCCGCAAACGTGTGGACAACACCACTCAATCCACAAGGCACAGCACGAATCGGTAGCCAGTGTCCCAAGCCTGTGGGAGGCTGGGGAGAGTGCTCGGACATTAAACTTGGCGCTGACCAGCGTGTTTGGTCAGTTCTCCACAATCCACACCCCTATTACCCCTACTAAAGAACACTTATTACAAGAGGACTGGTAGTGAAGTTTCGTTGCGAACGAGATCTATTACTCGGTGTCCTGTCGACGGCCGGACGCGCCGTCACAGGCAGGGGAGGAGCTCTCCCCGTATTATCTGGAGTCCGCTTAGAAGCCAACGACAATCAGTTGGTTGCCACAGGGAGCGACCTCGATCTCACGATCAGATCAACCATCGATGTCGCCGTCGAGACCGCTGGTGCAACTGTTGTCCCGGCCCGGCTGATCAGCGAAATCGTCCGCTCACTCGATGTCGGTGCGGTTGAAATTGAAGTCACTGGCGACGAGGCTCGCGTTACATCAGGGCGAAGCCAGTTTGCCGTGCGGACCCTCCCAATCGACGACTTTCCGCGCCTCGACCCGCCAGCAGGCGAGCAGGTGAGCGTTCCAGCCGACGACCTCGCTGCCGGCCTCAAACAGGTAGTTCTTGCTGCTAGTTCCGACGACGCGAGACCTATTCTCACTGGCGTCCTGATGACAGCCGAAGAGGGCGGTCTTCGCCTCGTGGCTACTGACTCCTACCGCCTTGCGGTACGCGACCTCCCCGACGCCACCGTGCTGGGCGAGGGCCAAAAGGTGCTTGTGCCATCGCGAGCGCTTGGCGAACTTATCAGGGTTCTTGGTAGTGCCAAGGAAGTTCATGTTCGTCTTGGCGAGCGCGATGTCACCTTCGATGTCGCTCCAGAAGATGGCGCAAAAGTGCAACTCACCACGCGGTTAATCGAAGGCGAGTTCCCTAACTACCGGCAGCTGATTCCGGCGTCGTACCCCAACGAACTCACGGTCGGCCGCGAGACCTTTCTCGACGCAGTACGGCGGGTCAAGCTGATGGCACGCGAGGCTACGCCTCTCCGGTTGACACTGTCAGAGGATTCGCTCGAACTAATGGCCGTCACTCAAGACGTTGGCGAAGCGCACGAACAGCTAGATGCCAGCTATTCAGGAGCCGAGTTAACCATTGCCTTCAACCCCGACTATCTAATCGCCGGCATAGAAGCTGCTTCTGGCGACGAAGTCACGCTCCAGACGCTCGACGCCTTGAAACCAGCTGTTTTGCGCACCAGTGAAGGCCCCGACTACCTCTACCTACTTATGCCAGTACGCGTTTCCTGAGTCGGTGTCCGACGACGCCGCCCCAGCCGCGGCTTCGGTAGTGATCGAACTGCTGTCCTTGGTCAACTTTCGCAATCACACCAACAGCGAGATCTTGTTCGCACCTGGGCTCTCTGTGGTTTCCGGAGCGAACGGAGAGGGTAAAACCAATTTGCTCGAGGCCATTGGTTATCTGTCATCGCTGTCCAGTTTTCGAGGTGCCTCAACCGACTCGATGATCGGTATCGACGATGAGCAAGCGGTGGTGAGGGCACAACTTCAGGTCAATGGACGCGAGCAACTCATCGAAGCACAGCTAGATCGTCGTGGCCGCAATCGCGTTCAGGTCAATCGCCAACCACTCAAACGGGCCAGGGACTTGCTCGGAACCCTCCGAGTTGTGGTGTTTGCGCCAGACGACTTGGCGATCGTGAAAGCTGGGCCGGGTGGGCGACGTGAGTTGCTCGACACAGTTCTTGGGTCAGTACACCGGCGCCACGAAGGCGATCGCTCAGACATCGACCGTGTCTTGAAACAGCGTGGGGCGGTTCTCAAGCAGGCCGGTGGGTCGACGAGTAACGAAGTTCAGGCCACGCTTGACGTCTGGGATACCAAACTTGCCGAAGTTGGCGAGCGTCACGTTAGTGCCCGCGAGGCGTTGGTCGCCGAGGTGAGCCCAATTGTTGAACAGCTGTATCGGAGCCTGGCTGGTGACGATGCGGCTGTCACGATGAAGTATCGCCGTTCGTGGGAAGGGTCGCTTCTCGATGCCCTTACCCAATCGCGCCACGCTGATCTCCGGCGCAGAGTCACCCTCGTCGGCCCGCATCGAGACGACCTAGAGATGTCTATCAATGGCCTACCAGCGCGTACCCACGGGTCTCAGGGTGAACAACGAACACTCGCTCTTTCGTTGCGGCTTGCTTCGCAACGAGTGATTGCCAGACGCGTTGGCTGCGAGCCTGTTGTTCTTTTGGATGATGTGTTCTCCGAGCTCGACGAGCAGCGTGCGTCGGCTTTAGTTCGAGAGTTGCCCGCCGTCCAGACAATTCTGACAACTGCTACTGGCAGTGTGCCCGCGGGGGCTAAGCCGTCGGCTTCGTACGTAGTTGTCGGTGGACAGATTCGAGAGCAGCATGGCTGAACCGCGATCTCTCGACAGTGCCCTTGGTCGAATTATTGGTTCGATGACGTCATCACAAGGTCCAATTGTGCAGATCCTCGAACATTGGACCGCCGTTGTTGGCGATGGCGTAGCCAAGCACGCTCGTCCGCGGCGCCTATCCGACGGTGTGTTGATGGTCGAAGTGGACGATCCTGCGTGGGCGACTCAGTTGAAGTTTCTGCGAGAACAGATCTGTCTGAAGCTCAACGAACGACTTGGCCGCGAGGAAGTAGACCGCGTCGAGCTACGGGTTGTAGCCAAGTAACGTCCGATGTCGAGAGATATCACTCTAAGCCGCTCCAAAGGCCTAGAAATGCCTGCCGCGGACGTCTAATACCCCCCTACTTGGTGGTATAGTTGGGGCTTCCTCGGCGCTGTGAGCGCCCAACACACTAGATGCCCAGTCTTAGCTAGAACGGTCAGCGTGCTCGACCACCCAGATTGCGGCAACGGGGCCTTCCCCCGATCAGAAGGGGTATTTCTGCGTGGCTGAACCTTCGATGTCCTACGACGCGAGCAACATCCAGGTCCTTGAGGGTCTCGAAGCGGTTCGTAAGCGGCCGGGTATGTACATTGGCTCGACCGGACCAACCGGCCTCCACCACATGGTGTATGAGGTCGTCGATAATGCTGTCGACGAAGCGATGGCGGGGTTCTGCACCGAGATCGACGTAACAATTTTAGCCGACGGCCGCTGTCGGGTGATCGACAACGGGCGCGGTATCCCGGTCGGACCCCACCCTAAGTTTCCCGAGATGTCGGCCGCTGAGGTTGTCTTGACCGTGCTTCATGCTGGCGGCAAATTTGGCGGTGGCGGGTACAAGGTCTCTGGTGGCCTTCATGGCGTCTGTGTTTCGGTAGTGAATGCCCTTTCTACTTCGGTCGAACTCGAGATCGACC
>JAADHX010000196.1 GCA_013151655.1 Actinomycetota bacterium | reverse complement strand
GAGCTGATCCCCGGGCTCGAAGCGTCGATGATTAACGCCGACCTTCCCGCGCCGCTTTTGCCGACCGACCCCGTAACTCCCGAACCGACCCCAGGGGAACCTGAAGATCCGCCGCAGACGACTACGCCAGGTACGGTTCCTCCAGCTGCCGACGACATCACCGCCGACGACTTGCTCATAGCTGCCGTTGAGGCGTTCGATGACGCCGACCGAGCGCTGCGCCTTGGCGATTTGGCTGCCTATCAGGCCGCCGTAAGTCGGGCCGAGCAGTTCTTGCAGCAGGCACAGCTGCGTTTGGCCGAAGAGAGATTGGCGACCGAACCCGACGAGGAGCCGACCTCAACTACGGCCACGACGACTGCGTCTGCGTGATCGAAGAAGCCGATTCCACAACTGACAACATCCAGACTTCCGATGGTCTGATCGACGCGCCGAAGAGAGTGCTGGTTGTGGTGGCGCACCCCGACGACATCGACTTTGGTGTCGCCGGCACGGTTGCCACCATGACCGATGCTGGCGCCTATGTGGCCTACTGCCTGGTAACTAGTGGCGACGCCGGCGACGACGACATGACGGTCAGTCAGGCCGAACTGGCGGCGTTGCGCGAGTCAGAACAGACCGCTGCTGCTGCTCACGTTGGGGTGACCGAACTGCATTGGCTGCATCACCCCGATGGCCAGGTCGTGGCCGACTTAAACCTGCGCCGAGATCTCAGCCGGGTGATTCGCATCGTTAAACCCGACCTCGTCATCGCCCAATCGGCTGAGCGCCATTGGGACCGCATTTATCGCAGCCACCCGGATCACCTTGCGACGGGCGAAGCCACGATCAGCGCGGTGTATCCCGACTCGCGCAACCCTCGGGCCTTCCCAGAGTTGCTCGATGAAGGCCACGCCCCGCACACCGTCAACGAGGTTTGGGTCACGGGCCTCGAACCCAATCGGTTCATCGACATCTCCGATGTGTTCGACCGCAAGTGCGATGCCCTGCGAGCTCACGTCAGCCAGACAGCCAAAATGGGCGACCGCCTTCCGACCCTGCTTCGCGAGTGGGGCGAACAGACCGCGGTGAAGGCCGGATTCGATACAGGCCGTGTGGCCGAAGAGTTCAGGGTCGTCAACACCCGCTAGTCAGTTCGGTTCTTAGGCCACCGGCGTTCCGCGGAACGCTCGATTCTTTCGATTTCAGGTTGATACCCGGTGCCGAGACCGCCATACTGACCTTTCCACCGACGCGGGGTGGAGCAGTCTGGTAGCTCGTCGGGCTCATAACCCGAAGGTCGTAGGTTCAAATCCTACCCCCGCCACCAAAAGTCCTGGTCAGCCTTGGTGCTGGCCAGGACTTCTTCCGTTTTCAAGCCGACTTCTCCCGGGTCTTCCACCGGGCGGGTCCGGTACAAGGATCGATGAGGCGTTCAAGGGTGCGGGCGGCTTTGGCTTGCATCCCTGGGAGCACGTGCTGACCGCCCGAGATGTGCTTCACTAGTGTTGCTGGCTCTGCCACGCAGCGGGGACATCGACGGTCACTGGGTCCAGGTCGATACTTCGTCGACTGTTGGCGGTCTTGCCTCGCGATTCACACAGTTCGTAGACGATAGCTACGCGCCCCCGATTGATCGAAACCCTTGCTTTGTCGAAGTCGATATCAGTCCACCGGAGTCCAAGGTGCTCACTGCGTCGCATACCTGTGTCGGCAGCGAGCCAGCACGCAGGAAACAAGCGGTGGCCGATAGCGGCCCGTAAGAACACGCAGACCTGGCCGGTAGTCCAAGATTGGGCTTCATGTTTGGGGATTGACCGAAGTCGGGGCGCGTGCGCTGCGGCCGCGACGTTGTGGTTGAGTAAGCCTCGTTTCACAGCGTCGTTCAGATCCCCGGATGATCTGACGGATCTCAAGCACGGTCTTCTGGAGCGAGTGCTTTAACTCCAGCGTCAGCCTGGCGGAGCTTGACGTCGTAGAGGCTGGTGAGGTGGTCGACTTTGAGGCGTCGGATCGGCATCTTGCTCAGTGTGGGGAGGACGTGGCGCTCGACTTTGCCGCGGTATCCGCGCTAGGTCGAGGGCTTCATAGATCGCGGTGTAGTACTGCTTGCCCTTCTTGGCGATGTAGCCCTTCATGACATTTCTCCTTCCGGGAACCCGACGGTCAGGAACCCGGTAGAACAATCGGCAGAAGCGGTCGCCAGGCTGGATGAACATGACGATAAAGTCGAAGCTGGTGCTGGATCACGGGATTACCGGGCGCTCTATCGTCCGGCCCGACATCCTGAGACCGTCCGCGACTCGTGGGTGCCGGGAGCGCAGGCATGAACCTCATCGCACATGCCGAGGGTCAAAAGCTCGACAGACTGGTTTCGTCCCCTTGAAGGTAATCGGGCTACCGCTGAAGCTCCGGCTATCTTGTTCGTCTGTGGGGTTCAATACGGAGGTACGCAAGGCGCTAGATGATCAGTTGGCGATCCAACATCGATTCGGTGCCCTATGCAGTGCTGTTCAGCGGTTCTCACCAAACGGGTTCAATGCCACCTTGTCAAACCTCCGACAGGCAGTCCGTGTGACCGACCCCGGCAACTGGACGCCAGATCAGATAGCGCAAGCAGCCGACCTCCTCACTAAGTCCCGTGTCCGATGCATGCATCATCGCGCGCGCTGGGATGAAGGCCGCAGAAATCGTAAGGCCCTTGGACTCCACTGCCCAAGCAGTGAAGAATTCGATGCCCTTGGCGATAGGTCGTGGTTCGACAGCATCTCATACAGCCCGAAGAACAGGTACGGGCTGCGATCAACCAGGACCTCGACCTCGGCCAACTGGTTGGGATGTAGCCCGGTATCCGTCTAATTCGGGGTACTTTAGCCAGCAAATCCGGGATTCTGTAGTCCGCAATAGTTGGAGTTGAGGTTGCTACGCTCGATCGGGTGAGTGTCGATCTCTATCCCCGAGCATTGGATCATCTTGTAGCTGAGGAGCTGTTGCCGTCGTTTCCTGCGGTGATGGTGGTCGGCCCGCGCGGCACAGGTAAATCCACGACACTGTCTAAGTACGCGGACACGACACTGGATCTGTCGGTTCCACTGGTTCGAACCGCTGTTGCCGAGGACCCCGACGCCGTGATCAACAGCGCCCACGGTGTGGTGTTTATCGACGAGTGGCAGGAGTTGCCAGAGATCTTGGGCTCGATCAAACGTTCGATAGATCAGGTCGGCGGGGTACAGGCCGGACGATCCATCATCACGGGATCGGTCCGGGCACGCCGTCAGGCAGCGACCTGGCCCGGCACTGGTCGATTCATCCGTGTCCGGATGTACGGGCTCACGCAAGCGGAGCTCGAGCGGGACAGCAGGTACAACCCGGTCGATGTGTTCTTCGGCGAGGAGCCACCTGTTTTTGGGCACTCCGATCTCACACGAAATGACTATCTGCAGCGAATCGCGGCTGGCCGGTTCCCGGCAGCGGTGGACCTTGTTGGCAGGAATCGGTCGCGGTGGTACTCGGCATACATCGAACAACTCATCGACCGCGACGCCGAGCAGGTCTCGGAGCGAAGCACCCAGTCGGCGAAGCTGCGCGCGGTATTCACCTCATCTGTTGCGAGAACAGCACAAGAGCTGAACCGGCAGGCGACAGCTCGGGACGCTGATGTCGATTTCCGAACTGCGGAGTACTACATCAGCTTGCTTGAGGATCTTTCGGTAATCATCCAGCTACCGGTCTGGCACTCGAAGCGGCTGAAGCGGCTGACCCAGACACCCAAGGTTCACGTCGTTGACCCGGGGATGGCCTGCCACGCGCTTAACGTCGACGCCACGGCCCTGGCCCTAGACGCAGCACTTGTCGGCCAGCTATTCGAGACCTTCGTCGCGGCGGAGCTGGCCACACACGTCGAGACTGCGCTGGAGCAAACCTCGCTGTTCCATTTCCGTGACCGGGATGGTCATGAGGTCGACATCGTTCTTGAGCAGCGCGGCCGAATCGTGGGAGCTGAAGTGAAATCAGCGACAGCGGTCGATCGCTCTGACGCCAAGGGGTTGATCTGGCTCCGAGACAAGATCGGCGATGACTTCCATTACGGCGCGGTGTTGTACAGCGGCACTATCCCGTTCAAGATTGACGACCGAATCTGGGCGCTGCCACTGAGTTCGTTGTGGCGGAAGTAGTCGTGAGTTGTCGTTGTCAAAGGCGAGCATCGATCTGGACCCCGTCGTGAACGGGAACTCGACATCGGTCCCCGGCGACGCGCATAAGACTCCAACGCTAGAGCGTCGGTGGTGAGCTTGTAGTACCGGCTCTTTGCTCAACGGTGCAGAAACCGGTTGGAGGTGAGATCTCCCAACTGATCCAGCATGAGACCTTGGCAAAGGTAGTGGAGTGGGGCCCTGACCCAGGCCAGCTCGTTTGTCCGAACGGCAGCGAGTTTGAGGTGTTTCGCACACTCAGACCTCGTAGTCGAGCCACGTGTGTGGCACGCCTGCTCGCAAAGCGATTGTGGCATGCGTGTGTAGAAGATCGTGAAGGCGGATCTTGGTCAGATCGGACCTCGCGATGAGCCATTCGAACATCTAGGTGAGCGTTTTCGTGTTGTGGGCAGAGGTCGTCGATCTACCGGGGCGAGCCGGGTCGCGTCCCGTATTGCGGGGGAGGGTCGAGCGTCGGTCGCGTCGTCGAGGTCTTCGGGCCGGATCTGATCGAGCGCGATCTCGCCGATGCGCGGTGCGATGTTCTTCTCGAGCATCCACTGATACCGGCATCGCGTTGAGTGGGACAGGAGCGGCTTGGAGTCGATCCAGGCCGACGGTAGCAGGGACGTGCTTAAACTGACCCACGGGCATCTTCGGCAGCAGATCGGCTGGGTGCCAGCGACGTCGCTCTCGGCCGGCTATGGGGTCACAGCCGCTGTAGGTGACGACGTCGAAGTGTTGGTTTCGTTGGACGATGTGTGACACCGTCATCTATCGGCTTGTCGGGTCGTCAACCCGAAGATCATTTAGCCAGTCGAGTTCTGAGAAGACGCGTGCAGGGTCCACCGCCGGATTCAATCCCTATTCGTCGCCCCGATTGCCGAGCAC
>JAADHX010000126.1 GCA_013151655.1 Actinomycetota bacterium | reverse complement strand
CCTTGCCGAGAACGACACGTGACCGATGGCCCTGCGAATGGGCGCGGGCTCGCGAATGGGCGCGGGCTCGCGAATGTAGTTGGCCTGGGGCTGATGGGCGGAAGCGTCGCGTTGGCGCTGCGTGAGCAGGGTTGGCGGGTAACGGGCTTCGATGTCGACGAAGCTTGTGTCGACGATGCCTTGAGGCGTGGTGTGATCGACGAGGTGGGGGTGGCCGAGGATGCTGTCGTTACGTTTGTGGCCATTCCGGCGTCGGCTACGTCCGTGGTGGTGCGTGAAATGTTGGCTCGGACGTCTGGCATTGTCACTGATGTGGCGTCAGTGAAGCTACGTGTTGTCGCCGGTATCGACGATCCCCGGTTTGTTGGCGGCCACCCTATGGCCGGCAGTGAGCAGGAGGGTTTGGCTGGCAGCGACGGCGAGATGTTCGTTGGCGCTGTGTGGGTGTTAACTCCAAACGAGACCACCGCCGATGCCACCGTCGCCTTGGTCGCCAACATTGCTCGATCGTTCGGAGCCGACGTCGTGGCCATCGCCGCCGATCGTCACGACGAGATTGTGGCTGTCGTGAGCCATGTCCCTCACCTCACCGCGGCGGCGCTTATGTCGCTGGCCGAGCGACGCTCGGTCGATCATGTGGCCCTCCTGCGGCTGGCTGCCGGTGGGTTCCGCGACATGACGCGTGTCGCTGCGGGTCACCCAGCCATCTGGCCCGACATTTGTGTGGAGAACCGCGATGCCATCGTTGCCGTACTCGACGGCTTGGTCAGCGAGCTCAGCCGCATGCGCGATGTGGTCGCGGCCGAAGATCGCGATGCCATTCTTGGAACGCTCACCAATGCCAGGGCGGCCCGTACCAATCTCCCTGGTCGGGCCACTCAACCTGCCGATCTCGTCGAAATGCGAATCCCGATTCCGGATCGTCCGGGTGCCGCTGGCGAAGTGTTCACACTTGCCGGCGAGCTCGATGTCAATATCTTCGACTTCGAGGTGGCCCACTCTCCCGAAGGCGATCTTGGTGTGATGATCGTTGTGATCGCTGCGGCCAAGACCGATCTTCTCAGGGGTGGTCTTGTGGCCCGTGGGTTCCGGCCGGGAATCCGAGATTTGGCGTGAGCACTTCCATCACAGTTGTGCCTTTCGATGGTCCGATCGATGCCACTGCTTCAATTCCTGGTTCGAAGAGCATCACGAACCGAGCGTTGGTCATCGCGGCTTTGGCCAACGGGGTAACAACACTCGATGGCGCCCTGTTCGCCGCCGACACTTTGGCGATGGTGGACTGTTTAGCTGCGATCGGCGTCGACATCGAGTCCGACGCGCAGGCGTGCCAGATGGTGGTAGCGGGTAACAGCGGCGCGCCAAGTGTTTCTGAGGCAGTGCTTGATGCTGGGCAGAGCGGCACGACCTCGCGGTTTTTGTTGCCTGTTCTTGCTGCGCTGCCTGGCGCGTGGACCCTCGATGGGCACCAGCAGCTTCGGTCTCGCCCCTTCGATGATCAGCTCCAGGCTCTTTCCGCCTTGGGGGCTCGGGTCGAATCGATGTCGGCGGCCGGGCGTCTGCCGCTTCGATTGCTCGGTGGGTCGATGACTGGTGGGCAGATCAATATCGCGGGCGATGTGTCGAGTCAGTTTTTGTCGGGTTTGTTGCTCGCCGCACCATTGTTCGATGGCGAGTTAGTGGTCAGCGTCGATGGTCCCCTGGTTAGTCGCCCGTACGTCGACATGACGGTGGCAGTGATGCGTTCGTTCGGGGCTGTGGTTACCGAGCCGACCGGCGCCGATCTTGTGTGGTCAGTCGTACCAAGTGGCTACGAGGCCTGCGAGTACTCGATTGAACCCGATGCATCCGCGGCGTCCTATGCGTTCGGTGCGGCGGCGGTGACCAGAGGGCGGGTGGTGGTAGCTGGTCTGTCGTCCGCATCGTTGCAGGGTGATACTGGTTTTAGCGGTGTGCTTGAGTCGATGGGCGCGATGGTGCACGACGATGGTTCCTCGATAACGGTCGATTGTCGAGACCGTGAGCTTTCTGGCATCGATGTCGACATGTCGCAGATCTCCGATACGGCCCAGACGTTGGCGGTCGTGGCGGCTACAGCGTCGACTACCAGTCGTGTCCGGGGAATCGGGTTCATCCGTCGAAAGGAGACCGATCGCATCGCCGCGATCGTCTCGGAGCTCGGCAAGCTCGGCATCAGCGCCGTGGAGGAGAGCGATGGGTTCTCGGTGAGGCCCGGTCCGGTGTCTTCTGGGGTGGTCGACACCTACGACGACCACCGCATGGCGATGAGTTTGGCGCTTCTGGCGCTCGTGACTCCAGGCATCGAGATTCGCGATCCGGATTGTGTTGCCAAAACGTTTCCGGCATTCTGGGAGTTCTTGGAAAGTCTGCGACCAAGACCGCTACAAATACTGGCCGATCCGCTCCGAATCCTGGCTATCGATGGTCCGGCTGGTTCGGGTAAGTCGACGATCTCAAAGGCAGTTGCAGCGTCACTTGGTGTATCGCACCTCGACACGGGCGCAATGTACCGGGCCGTCACGTTTGCGGTCTTGGAGCGAGGCATCGATCCTGGCGACACCTCGTCCGTTATTCAGGTAACGCGAGACATTCACGTTGAGGTTGGCGATCGGGTGGTGGTAGATGGTGTCGACGCCACCACGGCGATTCGCACCCCAGAGGTGACTGCTGCGGTGTCGGCCGTCGCGGCGATTCCGACTGTGCGACGCGAGGTGGTACGGCTGCAACGGGAGTTGGCTTTGGCCCATGATGCCTGTGTTGTCGAGGGCCGAGACATCGGAACGGTGGTCTTTGCCGATGCGCCTCTGAAGATCTATCTGACGGCGCGAGTCGAAGAGCGGGCCCGGCGCCGCCTGGCCGAGATGGAGGCGAGCGGTCTAACCGGTTCTGGGTCGGCCACGTTGGCCGACATCGGGGCCGATATCGAACGCCGCGACTATGCCGACAGCAATCGTGCTGACAGCCCGCTTCGGCCCGCGGACGATGCCATTATTGTCGATACGAGCGACCGAACCATTGAAGAACTCGTTGCCGACATATCGAACCGGGCCCTGGCCGCGTGGGCTGAGCCAGAAAGACGAGAAGGGGAGCGAGGGTGACAGAACCATCGGCGAGTGAAACGTCTGGCGATGTGATCAGGTACGACTCGACCATTGGTGAGAGCTGGCCGGCTCGCGCCGGCTACCGTTTCTTCCAGGGTTTGTTGCTTCTCGCGTTCAAGGTCTATTTTCGGCTCACTATCGAAGGCCGCGAGAACATTCCACGCGATGGAGCGTTCATCCTTGCACCGATTCATCGGTCGTATCTCGATACGCCCCTGATGTCGCCGGTGCGGCGGCGGTTGCGGTTCATGGGCAAGGATTCGATGTGGAAGAACCGGTTTACAGCATGGTTCCTATCGACGATGGGTGGCTTTCCTGTGAGTCGCGATATGGCTGATCGTGAAGCGCTGAACACGACGATTTCGCTGCTGAACGGCGGCCAGCCGACGGTTCTGTTTCCTGAGGGTGAACGAAAGCGCGGCCCTCGGGTCCATCGCCTCAAAGAGGGTGCGGTTTACGTGTCGGCCAGGACTGGTGTTCCGATTGTGCCCGTTGGCGTTGGTGGTTCCGAAGGGGCGATGCCGAAGGGTCGTAACTTCATTTTCCCGGTGAAAATTCACTTGGTCGTCGGCGAGCCGATTCCCGCGCCCGAGAAGAAACCGTCGGGTCGGGTGTCCCGCAAATCTGTGCAGGCGAACACCGCCGAACTGCGCGAGACACTTCAGCAACTGTTTGACCGGGCCCAGCAGCGTTGCGGAAAGCCCAACGTTTACGAACCTGGTTCTGAGCCGCCCGAAATGAACTGATGGCGCGCTGCTAGAGGCCGCCGTGTCGTCACCGGCTGCGTCTGTGTGCTTGAGGTGGGCCTAGCGGTGTCGGTTTAGGTTCTTCGGTGGACGCATTTGCAGGCGCAGGGGCAGCCGTGTCCGGTGGTGGTTCGTTTGGCCGTTTTGAGGGTGTGGGATTTGGCGCAGCGCAGTACTAGTTGGTTGATGTCGGTGCGTCCGGCGTCGCGGTCTTCGGTGAGGTGGTCGCCTTCGCACAAAGTGGCCGGAAGTCCGCAGCCACATACACAGACCCGTTGGATCGCGGCCCGAGCCGATTTTTGGGTTGAGCTGAACAGCCTGCGGTTACGTCCGTAGTCCAAGATTGCCGAACCTGGCCCGATGATGATGCGCCTGATGTGTGCTTCGATCGAATAGGCCATAGCAGTCGCATAGGAGATGGGGGTGCCATCGGCTAGTTCGCACATTGCTTCGTCGTATGGCACCGGCCCCCAGGGAACACCGGCCCCATAGGCGAGCATGGCCTCAGCATCACCAACAGATAGGTGAATATGAAGCTGGGTACCGGCTGGACGTATCGCATCACCATCGATCCCGTGACTTTTGCTTCCATCGCTTTCGATTCCATCGCCATCAACGTCTCGGGCAGGATCCCCACTATCATCGGCATCGTCGCTGCCGGTATCGGTATCGGCTGGCGTCTCAGAGCTGGTGTCAGCGCTGTCAGCGTCGTGGTCGCCCGCATCGTGGTTGGCTGAGCGTTGGGCCATGAGTTGGAGCGCGTCGTGGCGCCGTTCTTTATCAGTACGGGCAAGTTTGTCTTTGGTGACATTGCCTTTGCCATACTCGGCAACAGCGGCATCCCAGTCGGCCTTGAACAGATGCTGACGCAAACGTTGCAGCTCGGTATCGACAATGACTCTGGCTACCGGGGTAAGGGTGCCAGAGACGATCCCCCGGTCGTTGAAACCCCGTGCGATATGAAAATCCCTTGCTGCGGCGTCTTTGGCGTCTCGTTCGTCTGGCATGGACTGATCGGCTGCGTCTTGCCAACGACCAATCAGTATCTTGAAATCGGGCCATGACAACTGCTGGGCGTAACGGACAAGATCGGTTTCGAACTCGGTAAACAGGCCATCGAAACGGCTATGTAAACAGAGGCCTAAGAGGCGGACATGATCGGCGCTGATATCGCCAGCGTCGAACGCTTCGCGAACCTCAGGACGGTGGCCAGCTTCGAACGACGCGAGCCTGCTGCTGGGTGATGGTTCGAGTGGGCTCGTAGATACGCGGTCATAGAAGCGTTGCCATGCTCGGCCCACAACATCGCTCCATCGGCGGCAGCAACAATGCGGGCGTCTAACGCGTCGGCCATAACCCGAAGCCGATCAGACCCAGCAACAGCATCAGCCAACTCAGAATGGGAAAGACCGTTCCAATCACAGTCAAGGCCTTCACCAATCTCGGTTGTGATCGACCCCAACACATCCAACGGTTCGGGCGCACCAGCGCGAGCAATAACAGCATTCCACGGGCCGCCAGACAATCCGGCCAACGCCGCGAGAATCCCGTCAACCCGCTCATCAAGCTCACTATCACGAACAATCGTCGCCATGCAATGAACCATACAAAAGGGGTGGGACAACTAACCACCCATAACACACCCGTCACGAACACAAATTCGAAAGAGTCGTTGTCGTTAGTGCGAGTTAGCGCTCAGATGAGAGCCGAAGGCGGCAGCGGAGGCGCTAGAGGGCGAGCTGGCGGGCGCACCCGAACTCTCGCGGGACGATCTCGATGTACGTCTCAAACCCCAAATCTGTGCTGCAGATCGTCACCTGGCCAAACTCGATGTGTTGCTCAGTGTCGAGAAGGAGCCGACTTGTGGCCTCATCCAAGGTGACACCGAATACCGCAGCTACTTCAATCAGGATCAAGCCCAACGCTGAATCGGTCGAGTTCGCCGAATTGAACAGAAAGTCCATCCACAACACCTGGTTCGATGCTTCGACGACGGTGAGCCCGATAGAAACGACGTCGTTCTCTACGAACACCGAGCGGGTTCCGTCGAACAACTCGGAGATGTCAGTAACGACAGTCGTCGTTGTCCATCACGATGGCACGAACAGCGCCATCAACGAGCGGAGCACCGTCCAGAGCAAGCGCGCCGACGAACAGCGCCGAACACGGGAGCGATACCAGTTCTCCAATCTGAGTACCGAATTCGATCACACTTGTGGTTCCATCGGCCACGAAGAGGAGTTGGTCGGTGCTCAGGAGCGACACCTCACGGGTCAGGCAGTCGACGAACTCAGCCGCTTCGTCTTCAGATATTCCGAAGACTTGGCTGATTAGCGTCGGCTCGGCTTCAGCCATGCCCTGAACCATCGAAGCGAGAAACGAGTCGCGGTCACACTCTATGTAGGCTCGCGTTGATGCCATCGCGGTCGCGTCTTCAGCGCCGAAGGCCACACACTCGGCCAGTTCTCGGGTGAAACTGTCACCGAGGAACGCGACGATGTCGCCGGGCGACGGCTTGGACGCGGCTATAACCGAAGTCGTGGGGACGGTTGTAGCTGGAGGCGCCGTTGTCGAGGTGCTTGTCGTTGTAGTAGCCATCTGAGGAGGAGGCGTTGTCGACGTAGTGGTCGTGGTCATCGAGGTTGTAGTCGGCGCCGGCTGCGACCGGGCTGGTGCAGCATCGACGCCATCGAAGCCGCACGCTCCGGCAAACAGACCGACAGCGCACGCAAGCGCCGGGGTCCTGATACTTGGCCAATAGTGAAACATCGGTTCCACCTCTCTCTACCAATGACATCGGACGGTGCTGCTACCACTTAAAGCAAACTGGGATCGATCAGCAGGGCGGCAATCGGTACGGCTTGTCGAACTCGACGATGCTAGGCACGGGGTTTTCGAGTAGGGCGAGAGCCGAACGTACAATCTCAAGTTGACGTTTAGGGTCGTTCGGCGCTCCCAACGGACGTCCCATTAGGTTTGGTGTGACGAGGGCTCTGGCGATGCCCATCAATTCGGGGATGTGGCCAAAGCTGCGGACATAGATGCCGACTGTTGGCAGTCCTGCACTTTCGAGT
>JAADHX010000501.1 GCA_013151655.1 Actinomycetota bacterium | reverse complement strand
GAAACCGCATCATTCCGCACAGGCACCGCCGACTACCCACCGAGATGGCTGGCCTGGGTACCGGCCCGATCGCCGCCCTCGAACGTCCTAAGTTGGACTGTTGTGCGTCAGAGCGGAATTGCAACCGTTAACCCTCACCCCTCCCGATCTAGCTAGATGGCGCTAGCTGCGGCCTACCCAGGCGGAGCGCGTATTCCCCACCCATAGACGGGTTCCTGCGACAGGCTCGTTAGGTGCGAACGAAAAGGTAAAACTCCGGTTAGTTTGCAGATCCGGTAAGGCCGACTCCGTCTTCGGGAAGGGGAGCCGACGAGCCGGCCTGGTGGCTCAATCTGCAGGCCGAACCCGATGTCGACGTCGAACTCGTCGATGGGCCCCGCGCTGTCACAGGCCGAATTGCCGAAGGTGAGGACCGAGAACGTCTTTGGGTACGCTGGCGTGAGCTCGACGACAAGCTCGATGCCTACGCCGCCCTACGCCCAACCGACACCGCAGTCGTGATCCTCGAACGGCGACCCCCAGCACACTGATCCGGGAGCGCCCAGTCGCCGAAATTGGCAAGGATCGAATACCGTTGCGCATACCGGTTTGGTATGCTTGGGTCATGGCAACCGCTCAGATCGCTGTACGGCTCCCCGAGCCTCTCCTCGATGCCCTCGATGACCTCGTCACGAGCGGAGCATACGAAAGCCGAGCCGCCGCAGTTCGAGCTGGCATCGAAGCGATCATGAAGCTTGAGCGCCAACACCAAACTGACCGAGCCGTCGTCGCTGGTTACACGCTCCATCCACCAACCGAGAGCGAAGACCATGCTGCGATCGCGTCGCTTCGCGAGGCGATCCTTGCCGAGCCATGGTGACCAGCCCCGACCGAGGCGACATCTGGTGGGGCGAAATCGAACGAGTCGGTCGACGCCCGTTTCTCATAATGACGCGATCCGCCGCGATACCAGTCCTCAACAGTGTCCTCGCAGCACCGATAACGCGCACTATCAGAGCAATCCCCACCGAACTAACCCTCGGTCCCGACGATGGCATGCTTACCGACTGCGTCGCGAGTTTCGACAATCTAAGAGTCGTCCCCAAGGCCTACCTTGTCGACCAGATCTGCACACTCCGGCCACATCGACTTGTCGAAGCATGCACGGCCCTCCAAGCCGCGGTCGACTGCTAGATAGAAGACGGAGTCGTGCTCGCCGAAGGAGCGACGTCGGCACAAACCACTGAACGCGAGAGACCAGCAGCCAACTCGCTTACCCGACGCCACAGGCCATCGCACCACCCGCGCCGCCAGCATCAGACCCTTCCAACGCGACGAGCAGCCCCGGCCCAAGCTTGTTCGGAAATTGGTATATCCACAACACACCGCAGGCCAAGGATAAATCCGCACCGCGTACTACAGCAACGAGGCCAACACCGCTTCGAGATGTTGCCGGTGGGTCACATTGATCGCCGCGGCCGTCGGCTGGTTGAACTGCTGACCCAGTTCGGCGAGAAAGCTCAAGCAGTGAATGGCCGTGTAGAGGTTAAGACGACCGGCTCGACCTTCTCGGTTCTCCATGATTGGAGCCTGGATGTCGGCGTAGAAGGTTGATCTCCGGGCGCTGAGCAGCGACATCTTGGTCAACGCGGTCGCCCAAAGCGGGTCTCCGAACGCCATCTCGTCGACATCGACAAGTCCGGACAGCACACCCTTGGAGACGATGACATTCTTGGTCGTCGCGTCGTGCAGAAAGGCCACAGGCTCCACGTCATCCAACGACGCTGCGGTGCTCTCGAGCCGTTCGCGAACTCTTCGCACCCACGTCGGGTCTACCGCTCCGACATCGCGAAACCATCGGGCTGAGCGGTCGATCGAGGCATCGAGTACCGCGCGCCACGACGGGCGAAGCCGAGTGTCGTAGTCCAGGGCGTAACCGAACCCGCCCGCTCGTGGCAGCCGACTGGCACAGTCCTGCATCTCTACGACCGCCGAAGCGAGCCGACGAAGCTGCACGTCTGTCAGTTGGTCGAACACTATTCCAAGGTCCTCGCCGGGAAGCCGTTCTAGGATCATGTACGGCTGCGCAGCGTCGACGTCTGACGAGAGCACCGAGGCCACAGGCACACCGACTTCGCTAAGTTGAGCGTGCCAGAACACCCCGCCCGCAAGCTCAGCGCGGTGATCAGGATGGCTCAGGCGTACAACGACATT
Organism: Actinomycetota bacterium; assembly: GCA_013151655.1. Lineage (GTDB taxonomy): Bacteria > Actinomycetota > Acidimicrobiia > Acidimicrobiales > Poriferisodalaceae > JAADHX01. Next base: position 5,347 of record JAADHX010000501.1, on the reverse strand, counting down.
GCGGCCCGAATCCAAAACAACGTCGTAGACCCAATGACGCAAGCCAGTGGTGAACCGTGCGCACGACCTCGGCCGTTCCCCGAACACCTCGGCAGCAATCCGTCTTGCCGCCGACTCATCGGGCATGTTCGTCGCGGGCACGTTGCGTCAGCTCGGGCGTACTGCGTCGGCAGGGTCGAGGCGAGCGGCCCTGGTGGCGGGATAGAGACCGGCGAGGGCGCCGAGTGCGAGCGCCGCGGCGATTCCGGCGGCAAGTCCTCGGGTTGGAGCCAGTCCTGTTGTCGGGCGTAGACGACGGTGACGGTGGCTCCAAGGGCGGTACCGATGACGCCGCCGAGCGTGGCGAGACTGGCAGATTCGAGGATGAACTGGGTGGCGATGTGAGTTCTTTTGGCGCCGAGGGCACGGCGAAGGCCAATCTCGCCGCGGCGTTCCAGAACCGAGATGATCATGACGTTCGCGATCCCGACTCCGCCAACCAACAGGGCGACCGCGCCGAGCCCCAGCAGCAGATTCTGAAGGTTCTGGTCGACTTGGGCTCTGGCTTCGAGCGCGTCAGATGGTCGCGACACCATCACCTCGTTGGGGTCAGCGGGTTTGACAGTTCGGGCCAATATACGACGCACATCTTCGACGAGCTCAGGGTTGGTGCGCAGGTAGATTGCCGTCGGAACGATCTCGGCACCCAAGTATCGCTCAGCGGCAGTGTTGCCGATAAGCACCGCTCGGTCTATGTCGGGGTTGAGGGGCAACGCTTCGAGAATGCCGATGACCGCGAACCGGCGGCCGGCGATGCTCACAACCGGCCCCCCGACAAGCGCGTCGATTCCCAACCGCTCCGCGGCGACTGACCCGAGCACAACGGTAGGCACGGTGGCGGTTTGAGCGTCGAGGAAGCGGCCTTCGTCGAGCTGTCCGTCGAGCGTGTCGAAGAGGTGCGGTTCGGTAGCGTAAACATCGAGGCCGTTGCTGTCGTCGGTGTACTGATTGCGTTGGACGCCTGCGTTCAATCTCGACACGGACGAGGCTTGTTCCACAGGTCCGATTCGGCGGACCATGGCGGGAGCCTCCACTGGCAATTTTGCGGTGTTGCCTGCGAGGTCGTTGCCTGGTTGGATTTGGAGCAGGTTCGTGCCGAGCTTGTCGATTTCGGCGATCAGGTCGGCTTTACTCGAGCTCGAAATGCCGATCACCGCCACCATCGAAGCAATGCCGATAGCGATGCCGATGGCGGTCATGAACGTGCGGCCCTTGCGGCCGCGCAACCCCTGAGTGCCTGTGGCAAGGGCGTCGGCCGCCAACAGTTTGGATCGCCACTTGGGGGCGAGAGGAGTGATGGTCATAGTGCTGCTCCGGTCGGTTCCGGTGTTTGATATGGGAGATGCGCTCCGTGAGTGTCGTCTCCGACTACACGACCGTCGTTCAGTGTCACCCGGCGCGGAAGGCTGGCCGCGAGCTCTTGGTCGTGTGTGATGATGATGATCGTCGAACCGTCGCGGTTGAGACGGATGAGTAGATCGACAATGTCGGCCGACGTACGGCTGTCGAGGTTGCCAGTGGGTTCGTCGGCCAACACGATGGCGGGATCGCCAACAATCGCCCGGGCGATAGCAACGCGTTGGCGTTCGCCGCCCGACAACTTCGGGGGTTTGTGGTCTAGGCGATGGCCGAGACCCACCCGGTCGAGGGCTTCTTTGGCCATGGCCCGACGGCGACCTCGACGGATGCCCTGGTAGATGAGCCCGGTGGCGACGTTGTCTAATGCGGTGGCGGCTTCGAGCAGATGGAATTGTTGGAACACGAAGCCGATGCGCCTGGAGCGCAGACCGGCCAAACCCGCGTCTGACAGGGTCGCGACCGCGGTTTGCTCAATCGCGATCTGACCTTCGGTCGGCCGGTCGAGTGTGCCGATAATGTTCAGCAGGGTGCTCTTTCCCGAGCCAGACGCGCCGACGATGGCGACGAGTTCGCCGGCATCGACACTCAAGGTGACATCATCGAGAGCCCGCACCGGTGGCGAACCCGAGTAGTGCTTCGACACACCGGTCAGCTCCAACACCGCTCTCGATGGAGCGGTCGCGGGTGCCTCGGCGTTGGCCATGTTGCGTCTGCTTAGCCTCCTCATGTCGCGATCACGACCTCGTCGCCCTCGGAGACGTCGCCGGCTATCTCGGCCTGGCCTTCAAGGACTTCGCCGACATCGACTTTCACAAGTGTTGTTGTGGCACCACTCGGGACCTCTACCGCAAACCCTCCCTCGGCAAGAGCGAGTAGAGCCCCTACCGGGACGAAGAGCACGTCGCTGGCCACGACGTCTGTGACGTTCACGGTCGCGACGCCTGCGCTCCCGGGAAGTTCGCCATCGACTGCCACCGTTGTCCGCCACACGGTCGTGCCATCGGACGCTGTGGTCTGTTCTTGACTGCTGACAGTGCCAGAGAGTGGCGTGCCCTCGGGCAGAGCCACCATGACTTCGCCGCCGATGGGCAGTGCTGCCCGATCACGGTTGGATGTGTCGATCAGGACTGCCGGATCGGCGCTAGTAACCACGATGGAGTCGAAAGCTGCGCCGACACGAGACTCCGCAGCAATGCGGACCGGCTCGGACGCGAACACCAGTTGCGCGTTGTCGACCCGACCCGTCACGGCCAGCCCGACCGATTCCTGCCAGGCCTCGACGGCGACTTCGGTGACGGCCCCGAAGGTTCCGTCGACCTCGAGCCGCTCGCCGGCATGAAAACCACCTTCGAGAAGAAACCGCTGAAGTTGGCTGACGTCGGGGCCGGTCAAGAGCTTCGGTCGCTTGCCGTTCGCGTCTCTCGCCGAAGTGTCAACCTTGCTGAGCTCGCGAAACATCGGCATGGCTCCCCGCGCCAGGAACAGCGGCTTGTCGTCGACACGCACGAGGCTCTCGCCGAAATCGACGGTCGTACCCACCGGGTTCTGCTGGGTGATCGTGCCGGTCGCAGCTGTGGTAATGGTCCAGCTGTCGCCGAAACTGACGGTGGCCCTGAACTCGCGTTCGCTGCTCAGGTCGCCTCGCCGAACCGCTGCTGTGTCGCCAGCCGCGACAACCAGAGCCGGTTCGGGCTCGGGCTGGGCGCTCGACGACAGAACGTCGGTGGCACTCGTCGTTATCGCCGCGCCCGCAAGGACAGCGATGGCGGCAGCCGACGTAAAGAGGGTTCGGCGCTTCACTGGTCCGTCCCCTCTTCGAAGAAGCTGTCTATCTCGGCGAAGACGGACTCGCACGCCTCGGCGGCCTCGGTGAAGGCGTCGAAGTCGAAGTCCTCACCGCCAATTTCGCCAGGACCCTGCGGGTCGCCCCCACCGGCTTCGCCAGCGTCGCCGGCCTCGACTGCAATGCCGCCGGCAGGCTCGGGATCAGGAAGGTCAACACCGCTATCGCTCATGCACTCCCTCCACTTCAGGTCGGCGTCGGCAAGCGCGGTTTCCTGTTCGGGGGAAAGGTCGAAGGCGGAATCGACGTTCGACAGATGCACCTCGCAAGCCGCGTTGGCCTCATCGAACCCTTCGCCGCCGTCAGCACCCGACCCGCCGGCTTGGGGATCGGCTTCGGTTGCGCCAAACGGCTCCAGAGCTATGGCACCGTCGGTTCCTTCGCCAAGATCGACGGTCTGAAACTCGAACCCGGCATCGGCCATGCACGCGTCGTAAAGCGTGAAGGCGTCCTCGGGGTTGGTAGGTGCCTCAGCGGTACTTTGGCTCTCCGGAGACGACGATTCATCGCCGCCGCTGGCGGTTCCTTCGCTAATCGAAGCGACGCCTCCCTCATCACCGCTGCCGCTACCGCAAGCAGCCGCAAGCAGCGCTATTGCAGTAAACAACGCCACCATGGTTCGAGTACGTGGGCCTGGATGTGACATAACCGATCTCCTTCAAGACATCTGATGTCTCCGATGATGGTCAAGAAGCAGTGAGAGCTCGATGAGAACAGATAAGAACGTCCTCATGTTCACCGGCCGATCGGGCTTCTCATCAATCTTTCATCGACGGTCAGCAATACTTGACAGATGCGAGTCCTGGTTGTCGAAGACAACGAAGCGATGGCCGATGCCGTGTCCCGTGGCCTCATAGCTGAGGGATTCGCCGTCGATGTTTCTATCGACGGCGTCGACGGCCTGTGGCGCGCCCGCGAGTTTCCCTACGACATCATCGTGTTGGACATCATGTTGCCAGGCGTAAATGGCTACGAGTTGTGCCGCACGCTGCGCGCCGAGGACAACGACACGCCGATTCTGATGTTGACCGCGAAGGACGGCGAGTACGACATTGCCGAAGGGCTCGACCTTGGCGCCGACGACTACCTGACCAAGCCGTTCAGCTTCGTCGTGCTGGTGGCCAGGGTCCACGCACTAACAAGACGGGCCAATCCAACTGCCGGAGACGCGATTGTCACCGTCGGCCCTCTCACCCTCGACACCAGGATGCACCGCTGTCGTCTCGACGGGCGGCTCGTCGAGTTGACACCCCGCGAGTACGCGCTCCTCGAAACGCTAGCCAGAAGACCGGGCGAACCCCTCACCCGGAACGAGCTTCTCGATCACGTTTGGGGCGCCGACCGCGACGGGGGCTCGAACGTGGTCGACGTTTATGTCGGTTACCTCCGCAAGAAACTACGTGGCCCTGAGGACGGCTCCGAGCTGATCGAGACTGTTCGCGGAATCGGATATCGAATCGATGCCGGCCCATGACCTCCCAACTCGGCCTGCGGGCCCGGCTCACCTTGTTTGTCACAGCGGTGTTCGCGCTCGCCATGTCGATCGCTTCGGTCGTCGTTCTCAAGGCGGTCGAGGACGATCTGGTCGACAACACGCGCAACAACGCTGAAACCGTTCTCGGAACTTACCTAGAATCAATCTACGGCGGCACAGCGGGCGTCGGAGTCGTCGATGCCGCCGACACCACTCGATTCTTCTACCGTGACATTGACGGCAACGAGATATCCGAAGAAGCCTACTTTGAGAGCATAGCGACGAGACTCGACAGCGAATTCGCCGAGTTATTCGAACCACCGCACGACGAATTGACCGACGGTTCGATCGAAGAAGACGGGTTCTTCAGCATCCAGCTCGATCCCGACACCGGCGAACTGCTCGATCCCAGTGGCTCGGTGGTGTCGTTCGCCATCGGTCCAGAACCCGTCGGGGAGCCGCACCCAGTCGATTTGGGCGATGACTTAGTGGCCGTCGCCCAAACCTTGGCCTTCAGCGACGGTGCCACCGTCGAGGTCGGCGTCTCCAGCCCGCTCAAGGCCGTCACCGACAGCCTCGATGCCATCCGCAGACTCATTTGGATTGCGGTGCCAGCACTAGTCGCCGCCATC
>JAADHX010000504.1 GCA_013151655.1 Actinomycetota bacterium | reverse complement strand
TTCGATCCATAACCACATCGTAACACCACAAGAGCATAATCCACTAAACTAACGAACAAAGATTCGGGAAAGGTGAAGTTTCTTTCCAAGCCGCCCAAATGACGCAAACATCATCCCCGTTGTCGCTACAAGGTGGGCAAAACACAACTCATAGGTCGGCGTCAGTCCTGGGCGCAGACCCGCCAAGCCGAACTAAGGGGCGCATTTCTGAAAGCTGCTGGCAGACTTTCTGGATGACCTCAGCACGCACGCGTTCCCTCGCACTGCTCACCACTTTGAGTATCTTCGCAAGCGCGTGTAGCACCGACTCAAGCAGCGGCGACTGCGCCCGTGTCGAGCGCGAATCGCTGGCCGAAGATTCGGCGGTTCATGTGATAGCTAGCGCTTCGGTGCGTTATTCGTCCCTACCGCCAACATCGGGTGCCCATTCGCCCGGACCAGAACTCGGCGTTTACGAACGGACTCTTAGTTTCCCCGAACAAGTGGGCGTGCTCGAACGCGGCGATGTCGTAATCCAGTTCGACCCCGGTGCGCTCGAACCACACGATCTCGACTTCTTACGATCGACCTACGCCACCGACGCTGTCATCTTCCCCGCAACCGATCTAACCGATGCGTTGGTCATGACCGCGTGGAGAACGCGACAGCGATGCAGAAGCTTCGACAGCGACGCGGTGGCATCGTTCATCTCGGAGAATCGGGAAGCCAACATTGCTCACCCAGACGACAACTAGTCGACGTCGCTGCTCAAGTTGGACGCGGACCCAAAAGGTCCCATTTGTTGCCGCTGATATCGACGAACACTGCCAATGTCCCGTAAGCCTCGTCTCTCGGTTCAGTTAGAAACTCAACGCCGTTATCGACCATTCGCGCGTGTTGGCTGGCGAAGTCGTCGACGCGTAAGAGCAACCCGACGCGTCCGAAGAACTGATTGCCGACACCAAGCTGTTGCTCCTCGCCGTCAGCTTGGGCTAGAAACAGGCTCGCTTCGCCTTCTGGAGGTCTGACCTCCACCCAGCGTTTGGGCCGCCCGTCGTTGGTCAGCGATGGGCTGTCCTCTACAAGCTCGAAGCCGAGCACGTCAACGAAGAAGCCGATGGCCTCGTCGTAGTCGTGAACAAGTAGGGCCGTCGACTCGATGAACATTTTCGCCAGCCTAGACGTAGACCCCATTTAGTTCTAGATCGTCCGCATCTGTCGTAGCCGTCGGTGAATCGCGCGCTAGTTTCCGAGTCGTGTCCACGCGTTCGTCAAGGTTTGCCACCGCTGAGGGGACGAATACAGGCGCCTTCACAAGTGGCGACTGGGCGACCTTGCTCGTGGTAACCGGAATCTGGGGGTCGTCGTTCCTTTGGATCGCCATCGGCCTTGACTCGTTCAGCGCGCCTTCTGTGGCATTTCTAAGAGTCGCTCTCGGCGGTGCGGCTCTTGCGCTCTACCCTCCAGCCCGAATCAGAGTCGACCGCAGCGCCTGGCCAGCGATCGCTCTAATTGGAATAGCGGGAAACGCGGGGCCGGCGCTGTTGTTCGCTCTAGCCCAACAAAGGGTCGAGTCTTCAGTCGCGGGAATGATCAACGCAGCCACTCCCCTAGCGGTGCTCGTTGTTTCGATTGCCCTGCTAAAGAAAACCCCTGGCCGCCTTCAGGTAGTCGGCCTACTAGTCGGATTCTTGGGCGTGATGCTGATGGCAGCACCGAACGTTCTCGGCGCCGACGCGCAACTCCTTGGCGTGTTGTTGCTGCTAATAGCCGTCGCGGGATATGGGTTGTCGAACAACCTTGTAGTTCCGCTTCAGCAGCGTTACGGAGGGCCAGCGGTCATCATGCGAGCGCTTCTCTTCGGCGCGGTATTGCTCGCGCCGTGGGGTGTCACCGACACAATCACTGCCGACCCAAGTGGCCGTTCGATCCTTGCCGTGCTGATTCTCGGTGTGGTTGGGACTGGCGTCGCGCGGGCGCTGGCGGCTTCGTTGGCCGGCCGGACCGGAGCCTCCAGATCGGCCCTCGTTGCCTACCTAGTCCCCGTCGTGGCCATTGCGCTTGGTGTGTTGTTTCGATCCGAGTCAGTCGGAGCCATCGAGATCGGCGGAACAAGTCTTGTGCTGCTCGGCGCGTACCTGACAACTCGCCCCCAGTTACGCCCGGCCTAGCCGAGATACACGCGGTCTAACTATCGGAATCGGTCTATCCAGCCTCCGGCAACCGACACGAGCAAATCCATCTCGCACGCGTACTCGCGCTCTCGACCGCGTTTTTTGGCCGATATCAGCCCGGCAGCGACCAGCACATTCAGATGACGCGTTGTGGTAGGCCAGCTACACGCGAACCTTGATGCCAGTTCGCCAGAAGTCATTACGCCGCCACGCACCCGCAGTACAGTGAGAATCTGCCGACGGCTCGGATGCGCAAGTGCCGAAAAGACGTCGTCGATCTCATCGAGTTCGTTGAGCCCAACCGGCCTTTGATTCACCGATTCGGCACCAGTGGTTCGTAGTGTGGGAACTCCATCGAGGGTCGGCCATCGCGTGACTCGCACAGTGGCTCCATTGCCTCCCATATCTCGGCGATGTCGGGATGACTGTGGGCCTGGCCGACTGCTTCGGCGTTCACCCACTCGAAGATCGACACAACTGTCGGACTGTCGGGATCGCTGCTGTCACTGATGAAGTTGAGTTCGGGCCTCGCAGTCACGAACTCGAGCCGGCGTAACGCGGGCCAGTGACGGTCAAGTAGCGCCCGAAATGCATCGAACCCTTCGCGACGGACCCTGAATGTGCAGATGACAGTTTGTGCTTCGCTCATACATCAATACTTAGCCTAGGTGCTAAGCAAAAGCCACAAACTCTCGATGCTCGGCCCGCCGACGGTGGCGAAACTGACCGTGCTCGGTCTTGTGTTTTACACGCTCACCCAGGGGGCTCAAATCGTGGCCATCGATAGTCAACCGGCCGCAACGACAAGCTTGTTACTTTCGATGACGCCACTGGCGGTCGCTGCTGTCTCATCGAGAACCCTCAAGGAGCGCATAAATCGTCAACAGCTCATCGGCGTTGTGGTCGCAGCTTGCGGCGCCTTGTTGTACTCATCAGGCCAGCTCGGGGCCACGATCATTGGGATGACGGCAGCGGCCATCGCTCTGGTATCAAACGTAGCCGGCGGCCTGCCTGGCGCGGGTCTAGTCCTCGAGGGGTGGCCTTCTGTGACTTGGCGAGCCGCCGCCATTATCGCCTGGCTCGCGGTGGTAAACACGGCGTTTGCCTTCACGTTGTGGAACCTGTCCATGCGGCGGCTCTCAGCGCTCGAATCGGCGGCGATCAACAACGCTCTTCTGGTGCAGATCGCCGTGCTGGCTTGGGTGTTTCTTGATGAGGCTCCTGGCTGGTTCGGCCTGGCGGGAATCGTCCTCGTCTCCGCGGGAGTACTTCAGATTCAGCTGGCTTCGAAGCCGAGAGCCCCGGTGGGCTAAACAACTACCGAATCGGGCTGCCAACCAGGTCGATTCCACAGGCGGCGCAGCCGGGTTCGCCAGCTAGTGTCAGTTCGTAGGTCGGCGACGAGCTTCCGGATCTCAGAAAACTGGATGTCAACGGGATTCGACGACTCGATCTGGGTCGTCAGACCGTAGTTCGGCGTCCGAACCTCGCTCTGGAAGGTGCCAAACAGTCTGTCCCAGATGATGAGTATTCCGCCGTAGTTCTTGTCGAGGTATATGTCGTCAGCTCCGTGGTGAGCGCGATGATGCGATGGCGTGTTGAAGACGGCTTCGAACCAACGCGGAGTTCGCTTCACTACCTCGGTGTGAATCCAAGTTTGGTAGCCGATGACAACCGCCGCGGCGACGAGGATCAAGGTTGGCGAGAATCCGAGGAACACCAGCGGCAACAGAAAGCCCAGGGTCAAGAGCGCATCGAAACCCGATAGACGCAGCCCTGTGGTCTGGTCGTAACTTTCGGAGCTGTGATGGACGGAGTGGTAGAGATCCCAAGGCAGGCGATGTTCGTGTTCGAAGCGGTGCTCCAGGTAGTAGATGAGATCGGCAAGAATCACACAGACAATTGCCGAAGCCCAGGTGGTTCGAATGCTGTACCCGAGCCAACCATGAATCGCCTCGAAAAGCTGGAGCCAGAGTACGAACCCCAGGACTCCTGCGGGAATCACGATCAGAAGCGAGCTCGCGTTAGCGAACATCTCCTTGACGCGATTTCGGTCGAGACGACCGCGGCGCCAGAGCCAAACGAGTTCGATCACTAGGATCGGAAACAAGAGATTCTCTAGGATTTCGGCAATCGACTCTAGATTCGATTCTGGGTTGATCATCAAAAGAAACACAAGCGCATTATAGGAGTTACTCCCATCATCGGCATCATTCCTAAGTAGGAGGCTGGTATCGTTCTTCTGGTGGTCAGCCTGAGGCAGCGAAACCGTCAGAACGCGATGCGGCTAACACAGCGCACGGCGCTCCCGTTATTTGTCGAGCGCGGTTTCGACACCGTCACCGTCAGCGAAATTGCCGTCAAGGTCGGAATGGCCGCTTCAACGCTGTACCGCCACTTCGACACCAAAGAGGACATTGTTCTGTGGGACGAGCACGACGCCGAGATCGACACTGCTCTCGAACGCGAGCTCAAACGGCAGACCCCTCTAGCGGCTCTACGAACTGTCTTTGTCGACGAGCTCGGAGCGCGATACGAGGGTGATCTCGAGTTCCAGCTGGCACGCGTGCAGTACATCTACGCCACCAGACAGATCCACGCGGCTGCCCTAGAAGCCGACTCGCGGAACCAATCGGACTTGACAGACGCGCTGGCTCACAGCCTGTCAGTCAATGACCGTCACGCGGCACCCATCCTCGCGAGCGCCGCGATGGCGACCCTCGACGTTGCTATCGATCAGTGGCAAGCGAATAGTGCTGCCACTCCCCTTTCGCTACTGATCGCCGCTGGCTTCGACAATCTCGAACGCCTCGGAGAGCTCCGCTAACTAGTGTGGCCGACATGCCCGACGAGATATTCGCCAACCCGCGGCTGGCCGAGATCTACGACATCTTCGACTCTGACCGCAGCGACCTCGATCTCTACACTGACATCGTCA
>JAADHX010000436.1 GCA_013151655.1 Actinomycetota bacterium | reverse complement strand
TCGTCGTTGTTGATGTCGGTATACGCAAAAACGTTGTTGCCCCGTGTGATCTGGTACTTGGGACCAGCGGTTCCACCGATGTCGTGCCACCCGAACGGCGAGGCCGTCTCGTCAGCGGGTTGAGTCACGAGGGTGCGTGCACCAAACGAAGGCGCCTCGGTTGGTTGGGCGTACACGCGATACGACGAGCCGTCGGCAACGAGACTCGCTGCCTGCGGGGCGTCTTGGTTCAACCAGTCAGCAGTGCTTGATGCAACGTCATCGTTTGGCACAGCATCGCTCTGCGACCCGATGTGAGCATCCCTGTCGTCAATGCCAGCGCTTGTGGCCTCGTGGACGGTGAGGTTGTTGCGGTCGAGCTCTTCACCACTGGCGGCATCGATACGAATCTGCCACCAGTGTTGTCCGTCCAGAGTCTCGATGGCTATTTCCCAGGCAAGGCGAAGGAACTCGCCATCGACATGTTGGTACACGAGCCGAGCGGGGATGGCCGACCGGGATACTCCACCGTCACTCAATGTTTGCGCCCGGTCGTTGCCGACGGCAGGATCGAGCACCTGGAATGATGATGTTGGAACTACGCCCACCGCGGCTGCCGCGAAGGCTGCCGCCTCGGACGCATCGATCTGAAGATCGTCTGCACTGTCAGCGTTTGCCACCAGGCGGCTGGCCGCGGTTAAGACCGAACCATCCTTGCTGACCGCTACGTTGACGATTGCTCGAAAGATGTCGATTCCGTTCTGCTGTTGCTGCACGTAGACATTTGTCAGACCGTTGTGCTCGGTTGGGACGACGTCGGTGACGACGAGTCCGTTGGTGTCGAGCGCCCTGGCCGTGACATCGAGCGGCTCGCGCTGACCTTCCAGGAAGGCAAGTGCGATTGCGACCGGATCTTGATCTTGTTGTGGCACCAGATCGGCCGACGTTGGAAGTGGCTCCGTGGCCACAGTGCCAGCACTGACGAGCGAACCTGTTGCCAGCGTGGCTGCCGCGAGCCCAACACCTAGTCCGATTCGGATCTTCACAACCGCCCCCTGGGAAACCCAACGCCACGGGTCTGTTTCGTTGTTTGTGTAAATGGTGTGGCTTGATTGATCCGCGGCTGATGGCTGTGGATCGGAAAGGCTCACTGTTGTGACCTTAAACGAAGAATCAGAAAGCGCTGGCGCTTTGGTGCCAGCTGAGATTGTTGCAAGCACCGACCTGGATGTGATTGCGGCCCGTCTTGTTGATTGGCCGCGACCAGGCGAGCGCCATAGTGGACCGAACGACCTCGATGGTGGAGACGATGGGAATCGAACCCACGACCCCCTGCTTGCAAAGCAGGTGCTCTAGCCAACTGAGCTACGTCCCCGAGATCGGGCTCCATCGCTGGAGACCCGACACGATATCGCCGCTATGCCACGTACCACGCCGAGAACTCCCTGCAACCTGGAGGAACTGACTCGCTCCCTCGCATCTCGTGATCTTTTACCGACGATGCGTCGGTAAAAGATCACGAGTTCGGCTGGGCTGTTGGGGCTAGTCATCTTTGAGGGCGACGGCGTTCGGGGTGACGTTCATTTTTGGTTCGTACTCGAGCAACTCGACGATTCGACCTTCGGACTGATACTTCGCCCGGAGCTCGGTGTGACACGATTCGCAAGGGCCGTAAAACTCGATATCGATCGCTGTTTGGCATCGAGGGCAACTGAACTCCACCGCGTTGACCATACTGCGCGTACGATCGACTCTGATGCCGTCGCCACCATCGCCCCTCGACGACAGCGGCAATCTGCCCTCCATTGGTCGGGACCGGAACTCACGCCAAGCCGGACACCCGAATTATCTGTTTCGACGGGCGATTACCGTTGCTGGAGTTGTTGCCGCAATAGCCCTTGGCGCGATTGTCGTCGGGCGCATAGTCGGAGGCGACACTCCAGCGCCTAGTTCTGGAGCCGTGAGCGAGCAATGGAACCGTGTCGTGCTGATCGACGAGCGGACCGGCCTGATCACGATCAACAATGCCGAAGGCGAGGAACAACGCAAGATCAGTACTGACATTCGGCTCTTAGCCGATTCTGAAGTCGTCGAAACGACAATGATGGCGATCTCTCCGACCGAAGTGTCGATTTTCGACCTCGAGAGCGAGGCCGTTGAAACGGTTGAGCTTGAGACAAGCTCAGACGGAATCACCAGACCAGCTGGGAGTGCCCTGACCCTCATCGCCAGTAGCGAAGGCGCGCAACGAGCAGTTCTGGTCCACGGGCCAACCGGTGAACAGCTGGATACGGATGCGCTGGCTCCCTCCGCTGGGGCTCGATACGAATTTCGGCTCGCGCGTAGCGATCCCTCGGGACGCAACGTTCTCGTCACCGATTCAGGCAACTTCCAGAGTGTTCTCTTCTCGTTCGATAGTGATAGCGCATCATTCTTTCCCGGCCTTGCCCTCGCGATCGACCCATCTTTTGTCGTGACCACGCAGAACGTGGGCAGCGATGCAACCGTCAGAATGTTCAACCACGACGGCGAGGTGGCAGCATCCGGAGTCACCAGCTCGGTGCGGGCTGCGATGATCGTCGACGACGGTGTCATTCTGGTCACCGTCGACGGCGAAATTGTGCGGCTATCCAAGGCCTCCGGCGACACCGAATCGGGAGACACCCTCGAGATTGGCACTATCGAGAACGGATACGTCGCGACCGATGGAAACCAGCTCATTGTTGTCGGCTCATCAGGCACGGCAATCATCAACAGCAGTGGATCAATTCAGGGGCAGTACCTCGACACCACGCTCAGCGATAACGGCCTGGACCGGTTCGCTCCGCGCAGGTCTACCTGCCTAATACTCGTTCGCGGTTCAGCCAACGAGGTCGTTCTGGTGGGGCTAGCCGACGGTACAACGATTGCGGAGGCCCCTGTGTCCGGCGGCCTTCTCGCCACCGCCGACGGCTGCACGATCGCGGCGGGCACCTCGACCGGATACAGCCTCATCTCAGCCGATGGCGAATTCAGCGTTGATGACACAGGAGACCTGCTTGCATTCGCTCCAGACGGCAGCGCCTTGATTCTCGAGCGCGATAGTCGACTCCAACTAGCTCCAGTCGATCCGTCACCTGAGGCCAACAGCGGCGAAAGAACGAACGACAGCATCGACCTGGGCCGGGACGGGCGCCAAGTTTCGTTCACCCAACTGTGAGCGCAATATCCGATTCGTCCGGCGGCGACTTCATCGAGATCGATCGCGGCGAGACTGCTTGGCGATTCGAGCGAGAGTTTCTCCAGTCGAATTGGACTTGCATTTTTGGGCAGGGATGCAAGGGCATCCTCGCTGGGGAAGCGGTCGAACTCAATCAAGGTTGCTGTTCGCTCGGCGCTCATTTCGGCGACGGGCCGACCGGCGAAGGTGAGGCCATGACGGTCGCTGCCTATGCCACGATGCTCAGTCCGGAGCAGTTCGAGTACTACGAAGCCGCGCGTGAGACCAACCAATCTGAGCGCTCCGAGGCCGAGCCAGTCAACATTTTCGGAGATGCCGACCGGACTCACACTCGCGTTATCGATGGAGCGTGCATCTTCCTAAACCGGCCTGGTTTCGCCGGGGGCGAGGGGTGCGCGCTGCACATCGCGGCTGTCGAAGCTGACGAGTCACCCATCGACTGGAAGCCATCCGTCTGCTGGCAACTCCCGCTGCGAGTCGACTGGCAAGAGGTCGACGATGCGACCGAAACGGCCACCGTTCGCCGATGGACCCGAGACGACTGGGGAACGCACGGAGAGAAGATGGCGTGGTGCTGCACCGAAAACTCAGAGGGTGCCGAGGCATACGTCGGAACTGAAAAAGTGATCGACTCGATGGCCGATTCTCTAACAGCGCTGGCAGGTGAAGCGGTCTACGTCGAACTGCGAAGCCGCCTCAGATGACGTTGATGGCGTCAAGGACGGCTACGACGTCAGGGTTTGACGTGTCGCCGGTTGTCGAGTCTCGCCAGTCGGACCTTTTGGTTCCCCACGACACAAACTCATGAGTGCCGCTGGTAACGGTCGGGGCGTCGGCGTCTGAGCCTTGGCTGACAGTCCAGCCATCGTCTCCGGGAGCGAGAACAAAGTTGCCACCACCGGGACCCTCGAAAACGAGATTCACAGCCTGCTGAGGACCAGCAGCAAGTTGTGTTGCACACATCTGCGGAATGCCGGCGAGCATCCATTCGATCGTCGCATCGAGGGAAGCCTCATCGTGGGGAAGTACCGCTGCTCGATCGACCGCTGCTCCGATGTCGTATCGCAAGTGGCAATAGTGGTCGAACACGATCGCGTTGGCGAGCAGGTGCAGTGGATGTGAGCCCAGATCGGAAATCGGAACAACCATTTCGGCCATCGGGGGTTCTTGTAGCGCGGCCAGTGCGGCAATGCCCTTGTCGACCCATTCTTCATACGCGGCTAGAACCTGATCGGTCGACCAATCTCTGCGTGCCCGTACCGGAACCTCAGCCGACTCCTCCACCTTGTCGGAGTCTCCGGTGTCGATCGATGAGGCATCGACGATCTGCTGAAAGGTCGACGCCATGTGCTGCACGACGTCTTGCACACGCCATCCTTCACACGCCGAAGCGGCATGCCACTCCGGCGCGGTCAATGTCACGAACAACTCGCGAGCATGGCGCACTTCTACTTCGAGCGCTGTAATTGCGGCGGCGGTCATAACAAGCTCCCTTGATTGGCTCAGTTCGGAAATGCCTTCCGAGCGAACCCGACCGTAGCGACATCTTGTCGGATCAGTTGGATCGGAGCATCTGACCGGCAAGCACACCGGTGTGCTCACCATGGTCCATGAACACTTCACCGTTCACGATCGTGTAGTCGTACCCGGACGAACCCTGGATGAATCGACCTACGCCGTTCGGGAAATCGTTGACGTACTGAGGTTGCGGAAGTCGTAGACCATCAAAATCGATCACATTGACATCGGCGTAATTACCTTCAACAAGGCGGCCTCGTTGGCCTATGCCGAACAAATCAGCGGTGTCGGAAGTCAGCCTCCGGATCGCCTCCTCAATACTCCAACGCTGCTGTTCCCGAATCCAGTAGGTGAGCAGGAAGGTCGGCTGACTGGCATCCATGATCTG
>JAADHX010000230.1 GCA_013151655.1 Actinomycetota bacterium | reverse complement strand
CGTCATTGAAACGGCGCGCATTGTCGGCATCGACCTCTACGGTGGCAACGTCCGCGGCGCGCGCTCCACCAATGCCGAGCTGTTGTCACTGCTTCCGCAGCGCGGCCGTAGCAAGCGAATCGCAAACAATGACTTCTGAGCCGACTGGGGCATTCGTCTGGATCTGGATGCCCGGTGAGGCGGACCCAGTTGTGGCAGGTCGCATCGAGCGGCGCGACCAGCGACACGTGTTCTTCTACGCCGCTAGTTACCTCGCACGCTCTGGTGCGGTCCCGATCTACGAACCCGAGTTGCCACTGGACAATTTCGAACTCGAACCGCTCGACGGCGACATGCCGCTCTCGATCGACGATGCTGCTCCCGACTCGTGGGGTCGAGCCGTGGTCAACGCTGTGGCGAACCGGCCTGGCGTAGACCACGACCCACTCACATACCTGTTGGAGTCGGGTTCAAGCCGCGTTGGAGCCATCGACTTCCAGACCAGCGCCGACACCTATCAGCTCCGAGCCCCGAAACCAGCACCGCTCGAACAACTCATCGATGGCGCGGATCGAGTCGCTGCGGGCGAGCCCATCGACGAACACCTCGCTGCTGTGCTCGTGCAGGGGTCACCACTCGGCGGAGCACGCCCGAAGGCGCTCCTGGTCGACGCTGACGGCACCGAGATCATCGCAAAATTCTCACGGACGACCGACACCTTCCTGTGGGTACAAGCGGAGTACGTCGCAATGGACCTCGCCCGTCGGGTCGGCATCAACGTCGCACCAGTCCGCTACGTCGAATCCCAAGGGCGCTCGGTCATCCTTGTTGACCGGTTCGACCGTCCCCCAGAAGGCGGACGGCGCCGCGTCGTGTCCGCAGCGACCATCGTCGGAATGCAGGCCATTGTCGCAGCACGCCACTTCACCTACGTCGATTTCGCCGACGCGATCCGCGCCCGCTTCACCGAACCTGACGCAACGCTCCGCGAGCTCTACTCGCGGATCAGTTTCAACATTCTGGTCGGCAACACCGACGATCACGCCCGAAACCACGCCGCCTTTCCACTTGCAGGACTGGATCTCGAACTAACCCCGGCGTATGACATTGCACCCCAGCCTCGATCTGGGGAGACGGCGCGTCATCCCCGCTTTGGCGAAGGCGACGATGGTCGCGACAGCCGAATCGCACCGCTCGTCGCAGCCGCGCCGCGCTTTCACCTTGCCCCTGCGGAGGCACAGGAGATCAGCGACCACCAGGTCGATACAATCCGATCGAACTGGTCCGAGGTGTGCGACACAGCGCACCTCACCGCCGCTCAGCGTACGCAGCTTCTCGGCGGGCCGTTCCTGAACGACTTCGCCTTCTACCCGTAGTCAACGCGACCAGCGGGTCGGAGCTGCGTACGACCAGGTTGCGGGCGGCTTGGGTGCCCCATGGCCCGGTGGGTTTGCGGTGATCACGGGCCTGGCATAGCGCCCGCCGGACAGCCAGCCGTGCCATGAACGCGAGGAAACAGTACGAGCTGCGAAACTTGGTGGTCCTGGCTGAAAGGTAGAAACTGATGATCGAGTTTGAGTTCGTCGTCGTTGGAAACGGGATGTTCGGGAGTGCCGCGGCCCGTTACCTGAGTCAGCAGAGCGATGCTGTCGCTGTGATTGGACCGGGCGAGCCTGACGACGAGCTAACTCACGATGGTGTGTACGCGAGTCATTACGATGAACGGCGCTTGGTCCGCCTGCTCGGTCGATCCAAACTGAGGTCAGAGATAGGTCGGATGGCTATGGCCAACTATCGATGGCTGGAGGAGAGGTCCGGCATTCAGTTCTATGATCCGGTTGGCTATCTCATCGTGAACTCCGACGACGTCGAAGACAACAACCTCGAGTCTCCAATGGAGGTGATGGCCGCTCTCGACATCGCACACACGTTGTTTACGGCTGGCGATCCATCATGGCGGACAATATTCCCTGACTTTGACTTTCCCGAAACGCATTGGGTCATCCATGAGCCGGACCCGGCCGGGGTCATCGATCCTCGAGCGATGCTGAGGGCCCAGAACGTGGTCGCTGCGCGGGACGGCGCTGTCTTCATCCCGGAGATCGTTGTGAACCTACAAGACGATGGCAACGGTGTTCAGATCGAGACCCAGTCGGGCGATCGGTATCGAGCTGGCAAGGTGCTCGTCACCGTGGGTTCGTTCACCAACTGTTTCAGCTTGTTTCCGAACCCGCTCCCGCTCCACACCGAGACTGAAGTAATCATCCTGGGTCAGGTAACGCCGCAAGAAGCGGCGCGCCTGAGTGCGATGCCAGCTTTGGCCTACACAGTCGACGACGCCGTCCTTCGAGACATCTACATGGCGCCCCCGGCCCGGTATGCAGACGGCAACTTCTACATCAAGATGGGCGCCAACACGCCTAGCGATTTCGGTCCATCCAGCTTGCGCGAAATCCAGGACTGGTTCAGGTGTGGTGCGAGTGATGTCCACCTGGCCGACTTCGAGCGGGTGCTGACCTCAATTCTGCCTGCCGTCGAGTTTCTCTCGTTTCGTATGAAGCGCTGCATCCTCACACGTACCCCAGACAAATATCCGATCATCGATCAGGTGACCTCCCGGTGCTATGTCGCGTCCGGTGCTCACGGCAGTGGGGCAAAAAGTGCAGACGCCATAGGGATGATCGCAGCCGGCCTGGTGCTGGATGGTCGATGGCCGACCAACATCTCGCGGCAGTACTTTCGCGCGTCGAAGTAAGGCACTCGCGACATAACAGTCCCGGCCAGGCTGCCCTCGGCTTCAGCGGACGGTCAACTCGACCGGGCATCGGGCACGCACACGCTCTGCAGGGTGCGGTGGTGCTCTAGTGCGAGAGTTCGCGCTCGGGGGAACCGAGGCCGGGGAAGCCCGCGTATGCGGAGAGGGCTGGTTGTCCGCCGAGGTGGCAGTAGAGCACCTTTGAGCCGGCGGGGATCTCCCCGGTCCGGATCATGCCGATGAGGCCCGCCATGGACTTGCCTTCGTAGACGGGGTCGGTGAGCATGCCTTCGGTTCGGGCGGTGAGGTGGATCGCTTCGATGGTTCCGGCGTCCGGGATGCCGTAATTGGGGCCTTCGTATCCGGCGATGACGGTGATCTCGTCGTCTCGCAGTGGGCGGTCGACGCCGATCTTCTCGGCGGTGTTCGTTGCGATCCTTGTGACCTGGTCGACGGTTTGGCCGAGGGTGCCGGAGGCGTCGATGCCGATCACGCGACGACCAGGGCGATCGGAGAGGGCGAACCCGGCGATCATGCCTGCATGGCTGGAGCCGGTCACGGTGCAGACGACGATTGAGTCGAAGAACGTCTCGAGCTCGGCCTCCTGGGTTTCTGTTTCGACGGCCCAGTTGGCGAAGCCGAGCCCGCCGAGCGGGTGATCTGATGCGCCGGCAGGGATCGGGTACGGCTTGCCACCGGCTTCGACGACGGACTCGATGGCTCGTTTCCAGCTGTCGCGGATGCCGATGCCGAATCCGGCGGGGTCGACGCGTATGTCGCCGCCCATGATGCGGGTGAGTTGGATGTTGCCGACTTTGTCGTAGTTCATGTCGTTGTAGTCGACCCATCCCTCTTGAACGGTGACGGCTTTGAGGCCGAGGTGGCAGGCAACGCCGGTGACTTGGCGAGTGTGGTTGGATTGGATGCCGCCGATGGAGACGAGGGTGTCGCAGCCGGTGTCGACTGCTTCGGCGACGAGGTATTCCAGTTTGCGGACTTTGTTGCCGCCAAAGGCGATGCCGGAGTTGCAGTCTTCTCGTTTGGCCCAGATTTCGACGTCGCCACCGAGCGCTTCGCTGAGACGGGGGAGCGGGTGTACCGGCGACGGCCCGAAGAGCAAGGGTTCGCGGCGGAAATCATCAAGGCTCATGCGAGCTCCAATCATCGTTTTTGCATTCTTTGCATAATCGTATACGATTCTACCTATGTCAACTGTGGACTTGGTCCAGGGGTCGGTGATGGCTGGGATGCTTCGTGGCGAGCTAGTTCCGGGAACGTGGCTTCGTCAGGATGATCTGGCTGAGCGACTCGGGGTGAGCAAGATTCCGGTGCGGGAAGCGCTTCAGCGTTTGGCGGCCATTGGTTTGTTGCGGTTCGAGGCCAACCGGGGCGTGGTGGTCCCTTCGTTGTCGGCGGCCGAGGCAGAGGAGAACTACGCGTTGCGCCGGTTGATCGAGCCGATGTTGCTCGATCGAGCGTTGCCTAACCTGTCGATTGTTGATCTCGCCGAAGCCGAACTGGCCCTGTCCAGTGACTCCCTTTCGCTGACCGAGGCGAATTGGGCGTTTCATCGTGCGCTGTACCGGGCGTCGGAGTGCGAACGGGGCATGGCGATGACCGAGATCCTCCATGCCGCGGTGGCGCCATACGTTGTGCTGTACACGGAACGACTCGGCGGGGCGAAGCACTCCGACGACGAACACGGTGCGATCTTGGACGCGTGCAGGCACGGCGACCGGACCGCCGCGCGCAGCCTCCTCATTCAACACCTCGACGCCGCGGCTGAGGCACTCGACCTCTACCTCAAAGAGGAAGGACGACAGGCTCTTCGGTGGACCAGGCACTGACCTCTTCGCGTAGGCCGTCGATCAAGGTCTGAGCCAGCGATGCGTTGGCGCTGTTGCGGTGGACGATGTTCACCCCGAGGATGGCCGCGGTGAGAGTTTGGCTCCTCTGCCCTGTTTTGTGCGGATTGCTGTCGCCCAAACTCGAGCTGCGTTGAAGGGCTTTCTGAAATCCGGTTTGGAGGCATTCGAGATAGCGGTTGGTGGCTTCGTGGTCGATGTCGGCGGCCATGTCGTTGACGATCAAGCATCCCGGTGGGTTGACGTCCGACCCGAGCATGGTGGCGAGTCGGTCGAGGAAGTCCACGATGTCGGCAATACCAGATGTGCCTTTGTGTAGAGGTTCGAACAGGGCTTCGTGGGAGCGGTCAACGTATGCGGCTGTGGCGCTGCGGTAGAGGCCGGTTTTTCCGCCGAAGCTGTTGTAGATGGTGGAGCGGTCCACGCCGGTGGCTTCTTCGAGGTCGCTCAGTGTCGTGGCTTCGAAGCCCTTCGCCCAAAACGGCGAGATTGCTGCCGACACAACGGCTTCGCGATCGCGCGATCGAACCCTGGTCGCCGTCCGAGCCGTATCTGTCGAGAGCTTGATTTCTGCACCATCACGTGTAGAGTAACCGGACAGATCTGCAATGCCCAGTGCAGAGTAGGTAACCTCTCGACTGGCACGGATGCACCAACGCGCCAACGCCTGATTCCCAACACCAATCAACCGACGAGAAGGAACACGAACATGACGATATTGCTAGTCACTGTCACCCCGGCCGAGGGCCAAGCCGAGGCCATGGGCCGCTACATGCAGGGGGTGCAACCGATTCTGCTGGCTGCTGGCGGTGCCCCGTTCAAGCGTGTACGGGTCACCGACACGGTGGCCGGAACCGCGGGGACCACAATGGCCATGATGATGGACTTCGATACACCCGAAGCCATAACCGAGGCTTTCGCTAGCGACGCCTACCAGGCCCTCATTCCCGACCGCGACACGGCCTTCTCCAACCTGGAAATCCTCATCACCGAACCAATCGAATAGGACAGCCCGATGCCTGAATTCACCATCACCCGCCATCTCAACGCCCCCGTCGACAAAGTGTGGGAAGTCCTTGACAACTTCGGAGACATCGCCAGTTGGAGTCCCGGCGTCAAACGCTCAGCGCTCACATCGCAAGGACCCGTCAGTGAAGGAACGACCCGACACTGCGACTTCTCGCCGCTCGGTGCCGTCGAAGAGCGAATAGAAACTCACTTACCGAACGAGCGCATGACCATCAACCTCTACGACACGTCGAAACTACCGATCTCGGACGCTGTGGCTGACTTCAACATCGCACCCCACGGTGACGGCACTGAACTGACACTGAACTACCGCTACAACCTCAACCGGCTAGGCCGCCTAGCCAAAGGCCAAACCGACAAACAAATGCGAAAGGGCATCAACGGCCTAGCCGACGACCTCGACAAAGAAAGCCAACGCATCACAGCAACCTGACAGACCCTCCGGATAGCGACTTTGTGGGAGCGCTGAGGTGGAATGGCGATCGATTCGTTAGCCCGTTCCCCGTTCGGTGAGGGAAGCGATGTCGGTGTCGACGTTTGAAGGGTTGGTGTTTGGCTCACCTTCGATGTCGAGGTGGGGGAGGATCCGGTCGAGCCATTGGGGTAGCCACCAGTTGGGGTCGCCGACTAGGGCCATGGTGGACGGGACCAGGACCATGCGAACGATGGTGGCGTCTAGCGCGACGGCGGTGGCCAGGCCGATGCCCATCATTTTGACGACGGGGTCGTCGCTGGCGACAAATCCCAAGAACACGCTGATCATGATCAACGCGGCAGCGGTGATGACTTTGGCTGTGGCGCCCAGGCCCACGACGACGCTGTCGATGTTCGAGTGTCCCTTGTGGTATTCCTCACGGATTCTCGAGAGGATGAAGACCTCGTAGTCCATGGACAGCCCGAACAAGATGGCGAACATCATCATGGGCACGAACGAGGCGATCGGAACTGCTTCTTCGAGGCCGATGAGTGAGCGACCCCAGCCCCACTGAAACACGGCGACGACCACCCCGTAGGCCGCGCCGATCGACAGTAGGTTGAGTAGCGCGGCCTTGAGGGGAACGAGAAGTGAGCGGAACACGACCATCAACAAGATGAAAGACATGGCCACGACGGCTGCGATGAACCATGGGAGTCGTGCTGAGATCTTGTCGGATTGATCGATGAAGCCAGCGGTAGGTCCACCCACGAGTGCCTCAGCGTCGGTGCCTGCTGTGGCTTGGGGAAGGGTGGTGTTGCGAAGGCGGTGAACTAGGTCGCTGGTGGCTTCGTCTTGAGGCGTGGTCTTCGGTATGGCGGTGATGATGGCGGTGTCGCCTGCGGTGTTGATCTCTGGAGGCGAAACGGCCGCGATCCCAGGGTCCGCGGCAACGTCGGCTGCGATCTGGTCGAGCACAGCGGTGCCGTCGGAAGGGTCGAGGTCGACAACGAGCAGGAGTGGACCGTTGAATCCGGCGCCAAAGCCTTGGGCTAGAAGGTCATAGGCCCGGCGGTGGGTGGTGTCGGTGGGGTCTGTGCCGGCGTCGGCTTGGCCAAGACGCATGTCGAGAGTCGGCACAGCCAACACAAGCAGGACGGCGGTTGCCGCGATGCTCGAACGCCAAGGGTGGTGGGCCACCCAATGCGCCCATCGGACCCACCCACCAGCGTCGACCGGATTGTCGAGACCGCCGTTGTCGGCGGCGGTCGTCTCGCCGACTTCACGCGCGGCAGGCGTGCGCTCTTCTTTGGTGAGCACGCGAGGTCCAGCGAACGAGAGGAGGGCGGGGAGTAGCGAGATTGCGACGGCCACGGCGATGGCCACAACAAGCGAGGCTGAGTATCCGAGTGCGGCGACGAAGGGGATGCCGGCGAGTTGCAGGCCGAGTATGGCGACCATGACGGTTCCACCGGCCACGAGCACCGCCTGGCCGGCGGTGGCGTTGGTACGACCGATGGATTCCTCTTTCGAGACGCCGGCTTCGAGGTTGTCTCGATGGCGGCTGAGGATGAACAGCGCGTAGTCGATCCCGACACCTAGGCCGATCATGGTGCCTAGTCGCGGGGCCACCGAAGGGATGTCGATCAGCGCGCCGAGCAGCCCTACGATCGATAGGCCGACCGCTAGTCCGAGGATCGCGGTGCCGAGGGGCAGGGCGGCGGAGTAGAAGCTGCGAAAAGCAAAGAACAGGATGATCATCGCAGCGATGATGCCGATAGCTTCGGCGGGCCCGGTGCTGCGTTCCTTCAGGATAGTTGGCAGCTCGCCTCCGTATTCGACTTGTACACCGACCGCTTCTGCGGGCGCGGCGGTGGCGAACAGATCGTCAAGGATCTCTCTGCCGAGTTCGGCGCTGGAGTCTTCGAACTGAACTGCCGCGAAGGCCGTGGAACCGTCGGACGAGATGGAGCGCTCGCTGGACAACGGTTCGGTTATGCCCAATACCTCGGGAAGCGACTGGACCTCGGCCACCGTCGCAGCGATGCCTGCCGCGGCTTCGGTATCGGTCACTAGGCCGTCTTCGGCGTAAAAAACGACCATGGCGGTGGCGCCCGCTCGTTCGGGGAAGCGTGCGTCCAGTAAATCGACGGCCTCTTGGGACTCGACGCCTGGGACTTCGAAGTTGTCCACGGTGCCCGCATCGACCGTGCGGTTGGCCATCACCGCGGTGAACGCCAGCAGGATCCATCCAGCCACCACCCACCCGCGATGTCGGGAAGAGAAGATTGCTATTCGGTAGAGCCAATTCGACATGACGTACTCGCTTTCAACGGAACGATCTTAGAATATCGCAGTGACTGCAAGATTGCACTAAGCGTAGAAATATGTCAAGCTGGCCACATGACCGAACCGATCGGCTTGCGAGGGCGCAAGAAGCTGCAGACCCGGCGGCGCATCGAAGCCGCCGCTCTCGAACTCTTCGGACGCGACGGGTTCGACGGGACCACTGTCGAGGCCGTCGCGGCCGCAGCAGACATCGCACCGCGGACGTTTTTCTATTACTTCTCTGCCAAAGAAGACGTGGTCCTGGCCGACTACGCCGGCCGTCTCCAACGCATCGTGGACCAACTCGGTCAGCGGCCCGACGACGAGCCACCGTGGGAGGCGCTGAAAGCCTCCTTCCTGGTAGTCGCGGCCGATTACGACAGTGAACGTCAGGAAATCATCCGCCGCTTCCGGATCATGGCAGCCACGCCCTCGGTCTATGCCCGCAGCCTTCAGCTCCAGGCTGGCTGGGAAGACGCTGTCGCCGCAGCTCTAGCCGAGCGGATGGGCTGCCAGCCCACCGACCTCTACCCAAGGCTGCTTGCCTCCTGCGCTCTCAGTGCCGTCCGATCATCGCTACAGCACTGGATCGCAACCGGCCTTGAGTCCTCCCTCCCGAAGTTGGTCGAAGGGTGCT
>JAADHX010000385.1 GCA_013151655.1 Actinomycetota bacterium | reverse complement strand
TTCGGACGAACGAAGCGAAGGGACACTTTAGCAACCCTAGCGATGAGCGCACGCACATTTCTAATGAAACCAGACTGCGTTCCGCGGAACGCCGCAGGGGCCAACACATCGTGCAGTTTCGCGGCACAAACCTTGCCAGGCCCAGCGGCAACAGCACACATGTTCGATAGTCTCAATTCATGGAACACTCATTTCAACGTCTCGATGACGACACAGACCTAGACGAGCTTCCACTCCCCCGGCTGACGGCTCACCTCACGAGCCACGCTGCTCTGGTCGCATCCGAAACAGCGACCTACCTCCGGGTCTTATCAGCGTTCGACCGCCGTGGCGGCTGGCATGGCTTCGGCGTACGAAGCTGCGCTCACTGGCTCAACTGGCAAGTAGGCACTAACCAACGCACGGCTCAGGAACAGCTCCGAGTCGCCAGAGCACTCGACACACTGCCCCAAACGTCGGCCGCTTTCGCCTCTGGCGAACTTTCGTACTCGCGGGTAAGAGCCATTACTCGGGTCGCGGCGGCCGACACCGAAGAACAGCTCATCGAACGGGCTCGCCACTGCACAGGGTCCCAACTCGAAGAAATTGTGCGGGCCTATATCCAGATCGACGCCGCCGACGAAGACGAACCACCCCCTCCACCGCCCGAACTGAATCAAAGAATGTGCCGCGACGGCCGCACGGTGTTGACACTGAAACTGGGGCACGCCGACGCCGAGCTTGTCTGGAAAGCTGTTCACGCCGCACTCACCACAGACGAAGAACGATCGGTCGCCGAACGACGCGCCGATGCCCTCGTAGCAGTCGCCGATTCCTATCTTGGCTCGGTACCCGCCGACCGATCCGGAGCCGACCGAACTCAGGTGGTGGTTCATCGCCACGAACACAGTTGCTCCCACCTCGACGAGGCCGACCCGAGCCCAACCGACGCGTCGAGCCACCTCGACAACGGCACTCCCATCCATCCGACCGAACGTCGGCGTCTCGAATGTGACGCCACCACCATCACGATCGACAACGAGTTCCCCGCCGGCACCCACTCCAAACACGGACCGGCCAAACGATCTCGCAACAGCGCCGGAGTATCAGAGGGCTTACGCCGCGATCTTCAACGACGAGACGACTCACGCTGCCAATGGCCAGGATGCGGAACACAGCACTACCTGCACGCCCACCACATCAAACACCGTGAACACGGCGGGCCCACCGAACTCGGCAATCTCATCTTGCTCTGCGGTCACCACCATCGGGTACTACACCGAGAGGGCTACGGCATCGATCGACCCTGCGACGCCTGGCAATTCAGCCGACCCAGCGGGGAAGTCCTCGACCCAGATCCGGCGCTCGTCAGCGTTCCGCGGAACGCACATCGCCAAGTCGTTCCCGCGCCAGACACCATCACAAGCCAATGGGGCGGCGAGAAACTCGACAAATCGCTCCTCGAACCGCTTCGACCATGGCCAGCGCGATACCGGCCACGAAACTGACCTAGGCAAAACGTTCCGCGGAACGCTCCCGCCCGGAGCGTCCCGCCACCCCACCAGCCTTTACAACACGACCCACCTACAACGCCGCAGCTAGCGAATCCGGGTCAGATCCACGCGGCGATTCACACACCACGGCGCTGCCGTCCGCGAAGTTGATGGTGATTGTGTGCGCAATCTTGCCGCGCTCAACCTCGACCGACGACAACTCGTCACGAGTCCACTCAGCAGCGACCGCCTTGGGTTTGCCGCTCATCGCGCCAACAGTTGTAGCCAACATGCGACGATCGGTCACAACCAGGAACAACTGCGAACCGGGATAACGCTCCGCCATCGCATCAGCTTGTACCTCTTCTTCGCCGCCTTTCTTGCGGTCGGATGCAGCTGCGATTCCGGCGCCAACCACACCGCCGATTCCACCCATGATCGCCATGCGTTTCATCGTCCCCTTCGCATTGGTCGTACACGCCGCCAGGATTTCCTCGCCGGGCAGCAGACCAAGTTCGTCGCGAGCCTTCTCAACCTTCTTAACCACATTTACTAAAGCCATACAAACACCATCGGCCCAAAAACGGGAGGGGTTAATCCCGTTCGCGGGTTTCTATCGCTCGAGAACGGCCAGTGCCTGACACAAGTCGTCGATTATGTCGGCGGGGTCCTCAAGACCAACCGACAACCGAACCATGCCATCGGTAATGCCCAGTTCTGCCCGAAGGTCGGGCGAGACTCGGCGATGCGTAGTGGTCGCAGGGTGCGTAATCAGACTCTTTGAGTCGCCAAGATTGTTGCTGATGTCGATCAGCTTCAACGCATCAAGAAACTCGAACGAGTCCTTCTTTCCACCGTCGATGGTCATCGTCAGAACAGTCCCACCAGCCGACATCTGCGACATCGCCAGGTCATGCTGTGGATGCGTCGACAACCCGGGATAGCGCACGTCAGCCAGCGATCCGTGACCCTCAAGAGTGGCCGCAACCATGAGCGCCGACGCCGACGAATGCAGCACCCGAAGACGCATTGTCTCGAGCCCCTTCACGAACACCCAAGCATTGAACGGGCTCAAACTCGGCCCCGTGTGCCTGGTAAACGGGATGACCTTGGAGTTAATGAACTCGCTAGTCCCAAGAACCGCGCCACCCAGAGTTCGACCCTGTCCATCGATGTGTTTAGTGGCCGAATACACAATCACATCGGCACCGAAATCGAGAGGGCTCTGCAAAACCGGGCTGGCGAAAATGTTGTCGACCACCACACAGGCACCCGCCGCATGAGCCAGATCGCACACGGCTTTCATGTCGATGATCTCAAGGCCAGGATTGGACGGCGTCTCGAGGAAAACGACGGTGGCTCCACCATCGAGGGCATCGGCCCACTGCTCGAGCGAACCACCATCGACTAGTACCGACTCGATGCCAAACCGGGGCAAGATCTCGTTGATCACAACCGTGCACGAGCCGAACAACGCCCGCGACGCCACAACCTTGTCGCCCACCTTCAGCTGGCTGGCCAGTGCTGCATATACAGCAGCCATGCCGCTGGCGGTAGCCAAACAAGCCTCGGCTCCTTCAATGAGCCGCAACCGCTCCTCGAACATCGTGACGGTCGGGTTGCCGTACCGACCATAGATATAGCGGTCGATGTCTCCGGCAAAGGCAGCTTCGGCCTCGGCGGCTGATGAGTACACGAACCCCGAGGTCGCGTAGATGGCCTCAGCCGTTTCGTCGAAGTGCGATCGGGTCAGCCCACCCCGCACAGCGAGGGTGTCGGGGCGCATTGACTCAAGAACCGCATCGCCGTCTCGCTCAGGAAGTGGATCGAAGTGTGAGGTGTCGCCGGTGCTCATCTCTGAACCCACGGAAGGTGATCTTTCCACCCGCCATGACGGTGGCTGTCGCCGTCGAGATCGCCCTCGAAGCCTGCTTCGACATTCACAGCCTGCGTGAAACCGGCATCGGCCAGCAGCAGCGCAGCCGCTTGGGATCGATGCCCGCTGCGACACAACAGCAACACGGGCGCACCCCTATCGAGGCCATCGGCGGCCCGATCTAGGAACGCCTCGTTGGGTTCGCCTGCCGGGAAACTGAGCCACTCCACGAACCGAACTTGTTTGCCGACGGACCGCAAATCGGGCATGCCAACGAAGTTCCACTCGGCTTCGGTGCGCACATCGACCAGGGTTGCGGCGGGGTTCTCAGACAGCATCGCCCATGCCATATCGAGGTCGATCTGCGGGATCTCAACTGGTTGCTCGGGAGCCGTCTCTTCACTCATAGAAATAGAGCCTAGACAGATACCAGCGTACAGTTCGCCGGTGACTCAAGACACCGGAGGCTCGGCTACCCGACCAGGCGACGGCCCGATCTCAAACACCGGAATGTTGACGGCGCTCATCGCGGTCAGCACCTGGGGCCTAGCCGGCGTAGTAGCGAAAGAAATCACGATGGGCGGCGTCGCCCTCGGCGTATACCGCTTCGGGATTTACGGACTTGGAATGACCGCGGTTGGTTGGTTCACCGGGGCCCGCATTAGCTGGCAGGCACTACGACACTCGATGTGGGGTGGCATCGCTCTAGCCGTCGACATCGCCCTGTTCTTTACAGCCATCAAGCTCACCACCGTCGTGAACGCCACAATCGTCACCGCGCTGCAACCGGTCGTCGTCGGCGTCGTCGCAGCCCGCATGTTCGGTGAGAACATCAGCAAGCGCGACGTTCGATTCGGGGCCGTAGCCATCGTCGGAGTTGTAGTCGTCGCACTCGGGTCGACCGGTCGCCCAGAATGGAACCTAAGCGGCGACCTAGCTGCAATTGGCGCACTGCTCGCATGGTCAGCCTACTTCGTAGCCAATCGTCTCGCTCAGGAGAAGGACGTCACGGCGCGCCAGTACACACTGTGCACTGCGCTCTATACGAGCGGCCTGAACATTCCCGTGGCGCTCCTATTCGGACAGAGCCTCGCATTTCCAGGACGCACCGACCTCTGGTGGCTGCTTGGCCTGGCTTTTGGAGCGGGAGTTCTCGGCCACGAGATGATGAACTGGTCACTCAGGCGCATACCGATGTGGCTCGGGTCGACGTTCACCCTTGTGGTTCCAGTCGTGGCTTCAGCCGCCGCTTGGGTGTTTCTCGACGAACCACTCAACGCTGTTCAGATCGCGGCGATGGCTGTCGTCCTGGCGTCACTCGGTGCGATCATCGCGGGCCAAACCAAGACGATGAACAAGAAGCGACCGCTGCGGCCCTAACTCCGCCACGGCGAGCTGCGACCACTCAGCCGGTTGCGTCAATTTCGGCGGCCAACAGGGAAGCGCCAATTGCCCCAGCCCGGCTACCAAGAACAGCCAGCACAACCTCGACCTTGGGCCGATGAGCAGCGCCAAGAGTCGCGTCGATGAGCGCAGCGTCGATGCCAGCTCGGAGCGGTTCGCCGATCTCGCACACACCGCCGGCAATGACGATTCGTGCGGGGTCGAGCACCATCACCAGGTTGGCTAAGCCGACGGCGACGTTGGCGCAAAACAGGTCGAGAATGTTCGCGGCTTGGCGGTCGCCGTCGGCCAACGCGGCGGCAACATGAACCCCCGTCACGGCGCGGGCCGCGCCGGCTAATTCGACGCCAGCATCGAAGTTCCCACTACGGGCAGCATCGGCTCC